>JBBRZP010000001.1:0-90751 GCA_038236565.1 Burkholderiales bacterium
CCACACGCCCTTGACGATGCGCTGGCGAAACAGCTCGGCGAGCTGGACGTTGAGCGGCACCTGGGCGTTGTCGAGGATCATGCCGCGGTCGTGGGTTCGCCCGCGCGCGCCGACGCGCCGACCGAGGCCGCGTCCTCGAGGACGAGCGCCGCGCCCTTCTCGCCGATCATGATCGCCGCCGCATTCGTGTTGGTCGAGACGACGCGCGGCATCACCGACGCGTCGATCACGCGCAGGCCGGCGACGCCGCGGACGCGCAGCCGCTCGTCGACGACCGAGCGCGCGTCGCCGCCCATGCGGCAGGTGCCGGCAGGATGGAACACGGTGCCGCCCTTGGCTCGCGCGAACGCTTCGAGCGCGCCCGGCGTCGAGGTGCCCGCGCCGGGCAGGTACTCGTCGGCGACGAGGCTGCAGAACGACGGCTGGGCGTAGATCTCGCGCAGCAGGCCGAGGCCGGCGACGAGCACCCTGGCGTCGCGCGGATCGGTGAGGTAGCCGGCGCGGATGCGCGGCGGCGCGAGCGGGTCGGCGGAGCCGATCGCGACCGTGCCTGTCGACTCGGGCCGGCACTGCGCCGCCGAGGCCGAGAAGCCCGAGAAGCGATGCAGCGGATCGCCCGGCCTGTCGACCGAGAGCGGCATGACGTTGAAGAGCACGTCGGCGCGGCCGCCGCTCGCGTGCTCGGTGGCGACGAGGCCGCCGACCTGACCGGCGCCGACGGTGAGCGGACCGCGCTGGTCGAAGAGCCACTGCGCGCCCATCTTCGCGAGCTTGATCGGGTTGCGCACGTCGTCGTTGAGCGACATCGGCCGCTTCAGCCGGACGATGACGCGCGCCTGGTAATGGTCCTGCAGGTTCGATCCGACCTCGGGCGCGTCGACTGCGACATCGATGCCATGCTGGCGCAGCAGCGCTGCCGGGCCGATGCCGGAGAGCTGCAGCAACTGCGGCGACTGCAGGGCGCCGGCGGCGAGGATGACTTCGGCGTCGGCCCGTGCACTCTTGCGCGCGCCGGCCTCGATCCACTCGATGCCGGTCGCGCGGCCGCGCTCGAGGACCACGCGCGCGACGTGCGCGCCGGTCGCGACGGTGAGGTTGGCCCGCGCCCGCGCCGGCACGAGAAAGGCCGTCGCGGCGTCGCAGCGCCACCGCCCGCGCAGCGTCAGCTGATAGCGGCCGAGGCCATCGGAACGCGCGCCATTGAAGTCGTCGGTGAGCGGATGGCCCGCCTCGGCGCCGGCCGCGAGCCACGCCTCGCAGTACGGATGGTCGTTGCGCAGATCGGAGACACCGAGTTCGCCCGATGCCCCGTGCCATTCGCTCGCGCCGCCCTCGTAGGCTTCGGATCGCTTGAAGTGAGGCAGCACGTCGCGATAGCTCCAGCCGCGCGCGCCGTGGACGTTCGCCCAGTCGTCGAAGTCGGCGCGCTGGCCGCGGATGTAGAGCAGACCGTTGACGACGCTCGAGCCGCCGAGCGCCTTGCCGCGCGGCCAGGCGACCGCACGGCGTGCCGTGCTCTCCTCCGGATCGAGCGGGAATTGCCAGGTGAAGCGCGGGTCGTAGATCGAGCGGAAGTAGCCGACCGGCAGGCGCAGCCAGAAGTGCTTCGCCTCGCCGCCGGCCTCGACCAGCAGGACGCGGCAGCGCGCGTCGGCCGAGAGCCGGTTGGCGAGCACGCAGCCTGCCGAGCCCGCGCCGACGACGATGTAGTCGAAGCCGGCGTCGTGCTTCATCTGGCCGTCCCGCCCGTCGGCACGATCACCCCTTGATCGTCTGCAGGTACAGCTGCGGATCGAAGTAGGTCGATGCCGGCACCGGGTTCGCGATGTTGCCGACCTGGACGAAGAAGTCGGTGACGCCCTGCAGCCACTTCGTCACCGTGCCGTCCGCGTAAAGCTTGCGCCATTCGGCCGAGGTGTAGTACTTCGAGAACTTCATCGACTCCTTGAAGTCGGCGAGAGGGATGTCCTTGTACTGCGTCTTCTGCAGAGTCTCGGCGGCGGCGTCGAAGTTCGCGAGCATCGAGTCGTTCACTTCGGCCCACGCCGCGATGAGGGATGCGAGGATCGGCTTGTTGGCCTCGTAGAAGTCGTTCCTCGCGGCCCAGCCGTCGACGATCGCGGCCTGGGGGAAGAATGCTGATGCGTCGACGATCTTGCGCGCGTTCGGCACCTTGGCCTTGACGGTCGCGTCGAACGGCACCCAGAGCGCGACGGCCGGCACGGCGCCGGAGACGAAGGCCGTCACCGCGTCGGCCATCCGCTGGTTGACGATCTGCACGTCCTTGGCCGGATCGAGCTTGGCGGAGCGGAGCGCCTTGTCGAGGAAGACGTGGGCGGTCGTGCCGGTGGTCGTCGCGATCTGCTTGCCCTTCAGGTCGGCGACCCCCTTCACGGCGTCGTCGCGCACCCAGAGCTGCGCGGTCGCGTACTCGATGTCGTTGACGAGGAAGACCTTGCCTTGCCCGCGCGCCGGGAAGTTGGAGATGACGGCGCCGGTCGAGAGCACGTCGAGGCTGCCGCCGATCATGGCCTGGAAGAGCTCGAGGCCGGTCGTGAACTGCGTGAGCTCGAGCTCGAGGCCGCGCTTGGCCCACGCGCCCGACTGCTGGCCGATCCAGATCTGGCCGTCGACGGCGGGCGTGTGCAGGTAGCCGACGCGCAGCTTGGTCTTGGCCTGCGCGTGCGGCGTGGTCGAGAAGCCGGCGAGCGTTGCGGCGGCCGCGGCGGTGCCGGCCTGGAGGAGGGTTCTGCGGCGAAGGGTCATGGGTATCTCCTGCGGTGTTGTGGTGGTCTATCGATCGGGCGCGGGCGCGGACTGCTTCGCCTGCGCCTCGTACTCTTCCATCACGAGCGCGCGGATGCGCGCGCGCAACTCGGTGAAGCGGCGGTCCTCGTGGATCGACTCGTGGCGCGGGTAGGCGAACGGCACGTCGACGATCGTGCGAACGCGCGCGGGTCGCGCCGTGACGACGACGATGCGCGACGAGAGGTAGATCGCCTCGTCGACCGAGTGCGTGACGAGCAGCACCGTCTTGCCTTCGGTGGCGAGCACGTGCAGCAGCAGGTCCTGCATGGCCGTGCGCGTCTGCGCGTCGAGCGCACCGAAGGGCTCGTCCATGAGCAGGAACTCGGGCTGGACGGCGTAGGCCCGCGCCAGCGCAAGCCGCTGCTTCATGCCGCCCGAGAGATGCTTCGGGTAGTGGTCGGCGAAGTCCGTCAGGCCCATCAGCGACAGGTAGCGCCTGACGATCTCGTGGCGCTTGGCGGCATGCCCCTTGTTCGCCGCGAGCCGCAGGCCGAACTCGATGTTGCCGCGCACCGTGAGCCACGGGAAGACGCCGTATTCCTGGAAGATCACGCCGCGATCGGGACCGGGCGCATCGATCGGCCGGTTGTCGAGCAGCACGTGGCCGCTCGTCGGCCTGACGAAGCCGCCGACGATGTTCATCAGCGTCGTCTTGCCGCAGCCCGACGGGCCGATGATCGAGACGAACTCGCCCTGGCGCACCTCGAGGCTGACGCCGTCGACGACGCGCATCGGCCCGTTCGCGGTCGCGAACTCGACGGCGACGTCCTCGAAGCGCAGCCGCACGAAGTCGATCATCGGATTGATCATCGGCAGCGTGTCGAGCATGGCGATGCGCGCCCTCAGGCGATCCGGTCCTGCCAGGCGACGAGGCGGCGCGTCGCGGCGCGCAGCGCGAGGTCCATCGCCAGCGCGATCAGGCCGATGCAGACGATGCCGACGTAGATCGTGTCGAGCTGGAAGAACGACGACGCGTTCTGGATCAGCGCGCCGAGCCCCTGCTGGGCGGCGATGAGCTCCGAGGCGACCAGCGTCGCCCACGCCACGCCGAGCGCGACCCGGATCGCGGTGAGGATGTGCGGCACGGCGAGCGGCACGATGACCCGGACGAAGATCTCCGCGTCGCTCGCGCCGAGCGTCTTGGCGACGCGCACGTAGATCGGCGAGATCTGGCCGATGCCCTCGACCATCACGATGACGCCGGCGAAGAACGAGGCGTAGAAGAGGATCACCGTCTTGGCGACCTCGCCGATGCCGAAGTAGACGATGACCAGCGGGATCAGCGCGATCGGCGGCAGGGCGCGGAAGAAGTTGATGAGCGGATCGAAGAAGGTGCGCACGCCGGCGTACCAGCCGATCGCGAAGCCGACCGGCACGGCGGCGAGCACGCCGAGCATCACGCCGACGAAGACGCGCCGCGTCGACATCCAGACGTCGAGTGCGAGCCGGTCCTGGGCGAGCTCGACGAACTTCGCCAGCACGGCGTGCGGCGCCGGCACGAGCGAGGGGTTGACGAGGCCGCTCGCGCGAATCGCGTACCAGATTGCGACGAGGGCGAGCCACGGCGCCGCGATCAGTGCGGCGCGGCGAAGGGGACGGTGCGCTTGCGGGTTCAAAGTGCCGAACGTACTATTGACCATCCCTTTATATCGCAGGCCCATGGACATCGACACCCGGGAAAGCCCCGCGCCGCCCGAGATCGCGCGCATCGAGGTCCATGTCCTGCGCTGGCCGGTGCAGGTGCCGGTGCGGACGTCGTTCGGCGTCATGCACGACCGGCCGGCCGTGCTCGTGCGCGTCGAGGACGCCGAGGGCGCTTTCGGCTGGGGCGAGGCCTGGTGCAACTTTCCCGCGTGCGGCGCCGAGCATCGGGCGCGCTTGATCGAGACCGTGATCGCTCCGCTCGTCGTCGGCCGCGCGTTCGCGTCGCCCGAGGCAGCGTTCGTCGAGCTCTCCCGGATGACGGCGGTGCTCGCGATCCAGTCGGGCGAGCCCGGGCCGATCGCGCAGGCGATCGCCAGCGTCGACATCGCGATGCACGATCTGGCGGCGCGACGCGCAGGCCTGCCGCTCTGGCGCATGCTGATGGGCGACGGCGCGTCGCCGGATCCGCTTGCCCGGCAGACGGTGCCGGTCTATGCCAGCGGCATCAATCCCGGCGGCGCGGGCGACACCGTCGCGACGCTGCGGCGAGCCGGCCATGTCGCCTTCAAGCTCAAGGTCGGCTTCGATGCGGCGAGAGATGTCGCCAGCCTGATCGAGGTCCGCGCCGCCGCCGGTCGCGACGCGCTGGTGATGGTCGACGCCAACCAGGCCTGGGACGTCGACACGGCGATCGCGATGGCCGGGCGGCTCGCGCCGTGCGGTCCCGCGTGGATCGAGGAGCCCTTGCGCGCCGACCGGCCGTGGCCGGAGTGGCAGCGGCTGGCCGCGGCCTCGGCGGTGCCGCTCGCGGCCGGCGAGAACACGATCGGCGACGACGCGTTCGACGCCTTGATCGCGGCACGGGCCGTCGCCATCGTGCAGCCCGACGTCGCCAAATGGGGTGGCGTGTCGGGCGTGCTCGGCGTGGTCGAGCGCATCCGCGCGGCGGGCCTGCGCTGGTGTCCGCACTACCTCGGCGCCGGCGTCGGCCTGGCTGCCTCGGCGCACGCGCTGGCGGCGCGCGGCAGCGACGACGGCCTGCTCGAGATCGACGCCAACGACAACCCCTTGCGCAGCCGGCTCTGCCCGCCGCTGCAGAGCCTCGCCGACGGACGCATCGCGCTCGACGATGCCGTCGGCCTCGGAATCGATCCGACAACCGCCGAGCTGCGCGCGCTGGAGACGCTGCGCTGATCGCGCGGCGGCGCCGCCGGTTCGACACGACCGCTTGACAACTCCCCCAGGGGTTGGCTTAGACTAGACCGACTGGTTGGTTTGGCTTTTTGATCGACACGCCATTTCGACACACACGTCATTCACACACACGCCCATGTCGTCGCTGTCTCCCCTGCCGCACGCCTCCAAGGCCGCTGTCCTCGACGCGGCGCTGCAGGTCATCCGCAGCAAGGGCTACACCGCGACGACGCTCGACGATCTCTGCGCCGCGGCCGGTGTGAGCAAGGGCAGCTTCTTCCACCATTTCCAGGGCAAGGAAGACATGACGCTCGCTGCCATCGAGCACTGGAACCGCGTCACGGGCGAGGTCTTCGAGAACGCCGCGTTCCAGAGGAAGAAGGACCCGCGCGACCGCGTCCTCGGCTACATCGACTTCCGCAAGGAGCTGCTGCAGGGCGAGGCGCAGGAGTACTCCTGCCTGCTGGGCACGCTCGTGCAGGAGACGTTCGCCACGCATCCGCGGCTGCGAGATGCCTGCGACGCCGGCATCTCGGCGCACGCCCGCACCCTCGCGCGCGACATCGCCGCAGCCAAGGCGCTGCATGCGCCCGACGCGCACTGGGATCCCGAGGCGCTCGCGCTCTTCACCCAGGCCGCCCTGCAGGGCGCGTTCATCCTCGCCAAGGCCAGGGGCAACGCCGCCGTCGCCGGCGAGTGCATCGATCATGTGCGACAGCACGTCGCTCACCTCCTGGGCGCCAAGCCGCGCCCGGGTTCACGCAAGGAGACACGGTCATGAGCTACGTCGACGGATTCGTCACCCCGGTGCCGGGCGCCAAGCGCGAGGAATACCGCAAGCACGCCACCGATGCGGCGGCGGTCTTCAAGGAGTTCGGCGCCCTGAGCATCGTCGAGTGCTGGGGCGACGACGTGCCGGAAGGCAAGGTCACCTCGTTCTCGATGGCCGTGAAGCGCGAGCCGAGCGAGTCCGTCGTCTTCTCGTGGATCACGTGGCCGTCGCGCGCTGTCCGCGACGAGGCCTGGAAGAAGGTCATGGCCGATCCGCGCATGCAGCCCGGCGTGATGTCGATGCCGTTCGACGGCAAGCGGCTCATCTACGGCGGCTTCGACGTGCTGGTCGAAGCCTGACGTCGCCACGACACGCGCCATCCATCACTTCGACAGATCGAGGAACTCCATGACCGCACCCGTCGCCCCTGCCCGCGCCGACCACGAGCTGGTCGTCACCCGTCTCATCGATGCCCCTCGCGAGAAGCTCTTCCGCTGCTGGACCGAGCCCGCGCTCATCACGCGGTGGTTCACGCCGCCGCCGTGGAAGACGGTGTCGGCCGAGGTCGACCTGCGCGCCGGCGGCACGAACGTGATCACGATGGAAGGCCCCGACGGCACGCGCGTGCCCAACCGCGGCGTCTACCTCGAGGTCGTGCCGAACGAGCGCATCGTCTTCACCGACGCGTACACCTCGGCCTGGGTGCCGTCGGCCAAGCCGTTCTTCACCGGCATCCTGACCTTCGAGGACGAAGGCGGCCAGACGCGCTACACCGCGCGCGCCCGCCACTGGAACGCGGACGACAGCGCGGCCCACGAGAAGATGGGCTTCCACGACGGCTGGAACAAGGCCACCGACCAGCTGGCCGCGCTCGCCGCCACGCTCTGACCCCTTTCCGATTCGAACCACGATGCCGGGAGACACCCTCATGTCCGATCGCAAGGTCCAGCTTCATCGAGTCCTCCGCACCCCGCCGGAAAAGGTCTACCGCGCCTTTCTCGCGCCCGATGCGATGAGCAAGTGGCTTCCGCCGTACGGCTTCACGTGCAGCGTGCAGCACTTCGAGGCCAGGGTCGGAGGCACCTTCAGGATGTCGTTCCGCAACTTCTCGAGCGGCAACGCGCACTCGTTCGGCGGCGAGTACCTCGAGCTCGTGCCGAACGAGACGATCCGCTACACGGACACGTTCGACGACCCGAACCTGCCCGGCACCATGCAGGTCACCGTGACCCTGAAGCCCGTCCCGTGCGGGACGGACCTGAGCATCGTGCAGGAAGGCATCCCGGAGGCCATTGCGCTCGAGATGTGCTACCTCGGCTGGCAGGAGTCGCTCGCCCAGCTCGTCACGCTCGTCGAGCCGGACATCCCCGGCTGATTCCCGGCCCGACCTCAGCCACCACCGACCCAGGAGACCGCCATGAATCCCGTCGTCCACTTCGAGTTGCCCTACGACGACGCCGCACGCGCGTCGCGCTTCTACGAGACCGCCTTCGGCTGGCAGATGAAATCGCTCGGCGAGCAGATGGGGAACTACGTCACCGCGGACACGATCGAGAGCGACCGCAACGGACCGCTCAAGCCCGGCGCGATCAACGGCGGCCTCTACGCGAGGAAGCCGGACTGGCCGGCGCAGCATCCGTCGGTGGTCATCGCCGTCGACGACATCGGCGCAGCCATGAAGGAGGTCGCGTCCGCCGGAGGCCGGGTGCTTGGCGACCCGATGGCGATTCCCGGCGTCGGCCAGTACGTGTCGTTCACCGACACGGAGGGCAACCGCGTCAGCCTGCTGCAGCCGCTGCCGCGCGCGTGATCGACGACCCGCGCCTGCGCAGCAGTCCAGCGGCCGAGCGCAACGCGGCGCCGATCCTGGCCGAGCTGCAGCGGCTGCTGCCGGCGCGCGGCACGATGCTCGAGATCGCGAGCGGCACGGGCCAGCACGCGGCACGCTTCAGCGAAGGCCTGCCGGGCTGGCAATGGCAGCCGAGCGACTTCGACGCCGGATCGCTGCCCTCGATCGCGGCGTGGTGCGAGGGTCTCGGCCGCGTCCGCGTCCCGGTACAGCTCGACGTGACGTCGGCGACGTGGCCGGGCGTGCCCGCCGAGGTCGACGCGATCTTCTGCGCCAACCTGATCCACATCGCACCCTGGCCATGCTGCGCGGCGCTGATGCGCGGCGCGGCGCGTCACCTCGCGCCGCGCGGCGTGCTCGTCACCTACGGCCCGTACCTCGAGGACGACGTGCCGACATCGCCCGGCAACGCCGCCTTCGACGCCGATCTGCGCTCGCGCGATCCGTCGTGGGGATTGCGTCGACGCGAGGCCGTCGCCGAGCAAGCCCGCGTCGCGGGCCTTGCCCTGCACGAGCGCGTATCGATGCCGGCGAACAACCTTCTGCTGGTCTGGGCGCGCGCCGCACGACAGTGATCTCGCGGGCGCGTCAGGCCGCCTCGAGGACGTGGATGGCGCGGTTCGCCGTCCACTCCTTCACCTTCAGTGCGTACGACTTCATGTGCGGTGCGACGGCATGCGCCTGGAGCGTCGCCATCGACTCCCAGCGCTCGACGACGACGAAGCTGTCGTCGCCGAAGCGGGCCATGCCTGGCGCCGCGCCCGCGGCGTCGACCACCGCTTCGTACTGCACGCAGCCGGCTTCGGCGCGCACCGCGGCGACGTTGTCGCGATACGCGGCGAGGATGCGGTCGCGCATGCCGGGATGGGCGGTGATCATGGCCAGGACGTGGATCATCGGGAAGTCTCCTTGCGAACGGTCGCGACCCTCGAGCATCCGAAGAGTCTGCGCGAAATGTAGCGGCCGCCCGGTGTGGGCGACGCGTTCCGGGTTCTCCCGGCTGCCCGCTGGAATGCCCGGCGTCGACACTACGGCGATGCCATCGGGTCGCCGCCACTCCCGCACGACGACGTGAGCTCGCTGGCCCTCGAAGGCGTCAGCAAGCTGTGGGGCGAGTCCCGCGCCGTCGACCGCATCAGCTTCGCCACCGGCTCCGGCCGCCTCGTCGTCCTGCTCGGGCCGTCGGGCTGCGGCAAGTCGACGACGCTGCGCCTGATCGCCGGGCTCGACACGCCGAGCGAAGGCCGCATCGTCATCGACGGCCGCGACGTCACGCACGTTGCGCCAGCCGCGCGCCGCATCTCGATGGTGTTCCAGTCGTACGCCCTCTTCCCGCACCTGAGCGTGCGCGAGAACATCCTCTTCGGGGTCAAGGTGAGGAAGGACCCGAAGGCCGACCACGAGCCCCGGCTGACGCGCGTCGCGACCCTGCTCGGCCTCACGGCGCTCCTCGACCGCAAGCCGTCGCAGCTCTCGGGCGGCCAGCAGCAGCGCGTCGCGCTCGGCCGGGCGATCATCGCCGAGACCAAGGTCTGCCTGATGGACGAGCCGCTGTCGAACCTCGACGCGCAGCTGCGCCAGGAGATGCGGCGCGAAATCCGCACGCTGCAGCAGTCGCTCGGCATCACGATGGTCTACGTCACCCACGACCAGACCGAGGCGATGAGCATGGCCGACCAGGTCGTGCTGCTCAACGGCGGCCGCATCGAGCAGGACGCGCCGCCGGCTGAGCTCTACGCGAAGCCGGCGTCGGTGTTCGCGGCACGCTTCATCGGCACGCCGCCGATGAACATCGTCGCCGCGCCCGGACGCCACGACCTCAAACTCGGCGTGCGGCCGGAGCACGTGCGGCTCGAGGCGCACGGCGGCTTCGATGCGGTGGTCAGGAGCGCAGAGTACCTGGGCGCCGACACTGTCGTCACATGCTCGACATCGGCCGGTGGCACGCTCGCCGACACCCTCGCCGCGCGCCTGCCCGGCCGGCACGACCTCGCCGAGGGCACGCGCGTGCGGCTCGGCTGGTCGCCCGAAGACACCCACTGGTTCGATGCAACGACGAACCAGCGGCGCGACGACGTCGCGTTCGCCGCCGACTGATCCCTTCCCGCTCGATTCGACTCCGGAGACACACGAATGAACAGAACCCTTCGCCTGATCGCCCTCGCCGGCGCCGTCCTCGCCGGGCTTCCCGCCGCCGCGCAGAAGGTCACCGAGATCAGCTTCTACTATCCGGTCGCCGTCGGCGGCCCGGTGACCAAGACCATCGACCAGATGGCCGCGGACTTCGGCAAGGAGAACCCCGACATCAAGGTCAACCCGGTCTACTCGGGCACCTACCAGGAGAGCATCGTCAAGGTGCTGACCGCGACCAAGAGCGGCAAGCCGCCGCAGCTCGCGGTGCTGCTCTCGACCGACATGTTCTCGCTCATCGACGAGGACGCGATCGTGCCGATCGACGACCTCGCCAAGAGCGCCGACGACAGGAAGTGGCTCGACGGCTTCTACAAGAGCTTCATGCTGAACAGCCGCACCGGCGGCAAGACCTGGGGCATCCCGTTCCAGCGCTCGACCATCGTCCTCTACTGGAACAAGGACGCCTTCAAGGAGGCCGGCCTCGACCCCGAGAAGGGCCCGGCGAGCTGGGACCAGATGGTCGAGTTCGCGAAGAAGCTCACCAAGACCGACGCCAGCGGCAACGTCACGCAGTGGGGCGTGAAGATCCCGTCGTCGGGCTTTCCGTACTGGCTGTTCCAGGGCCTGACGACGCCCAACGACACCGTGCTGATGAACGACGCCGGCACCGAGACCTACTTCGACAAGCCGGGCGTGATCGAGGCGCTCCAGTACTGGGTCGACCTCTCGGCCAGGCACAAGGTGATGCCGTCCGGCGTGATCGAGTGGGGCACGACGCCGAAGGACTTCTTCGAGAAGAAGGCGGCGATGATCTGGACCACGACCGGCAACCTCACCAACATCCGCGCCAACGCCGGATTCCCGTTCGGCGTCGCGATGCTGCCGGCGAAGAAGCATCCGGGCAGCCCGACCGGCGGCGGCAACTTCTACATCTTCGCCAAGACGACGCCGGCCGAGCAGCAGGCGGCGCTCAAGTTCGCCAAGTGGGCGACGGCGCCGCAGCGCGCGGCGCAGTGGAGCATCGCCACCGGCTACGTCGCGGTCACGCCGGCGGCGTGGGACACGCCGGAGATGAAGAAGTACGCCCAGGAGGTGCCGCAGGCGACGGTCGCGCGCGACCAGCTCCAGTACTCGGTGGCAGAGCTCTCGACCCACGACAACCAGCGCGTGACGACCGCGCTCAACAACGGCCTGCAGGCGGCGCTCACCGGCTCGAAGTCGCCGGCGGATGCGATGAAGGATTCGCAGCGCGAGGCAACGCGGATCCTGAAGGACTTCAAGAAGTAGGCGTGCCGGCCCGAGGCGCGACGAACGGACCCGGATGAAGCGCATCGGCCCCGCCGTCACGCCCTGGCTGCTCCTGCTGCCGGCGCTGACTCTGCTCGTCGCGTTCACCCACTGGCCGGCGCTCGCGACCGTCGTCGACAGCGTCTTCTCGACAGCCAAGAAAGGCCGGCCGTCGCACTTCACGGGCCTCGAGAACTACCGCTCGATGGTCCAGGACGACGTCTTCTGGCAGGCGCTCTGGAACAACGCCGTCTACGCGATCGCCACCGTGCCGCTCTCGATCGCGCTGGCGATCGCGATGGCGCTCTGGGTCAACAGCCGCATCCCCGGCCGCGGCCTGCTGCGCCTGGCGTACTTCACGCCGACGGTACTGCCGATGATCGCCGTCGCCAACATCTGGCTCTTCTTCTACACGCCGCAGTACGGCCTGCTCGAGCAGGCGACGCAGTGGCTGGGCTGGCCGAGCCACAACTGGCTCGGCGACAAGCACACGGTGCTCGGCGCGCTCATCGTCGTCGCGGTGTGGAAAGAAGCCGGCTTCTTCATGATCTTCTACCTGGCGGCGCTGCAGCAGATCCCGCCGTCGCTGGCCGAAGCCGCTGCGCTCGAGGGCGCGTCGCGCGGCCAGTACTTCCGCCGGATCCTCTTTCCCCTGCTGATGCCGACGACGCTCTTCGTCCTCATCAACGCGCTCATCAACTCGGTGCGCATGGTCGACCACCTGTTCGTGATGACGCGCGGCGGCCCCGACAGCGCGAGCACGCTGCTGCTCTACTACATCTACCAGGTCGGCTTCAGCTTCTGGGACACCGGATACGCCGCCGCGCTCACCGTCGTCGTCCTCGTGACGCTCGGCATCGTCGCCTTCGTGCAGCTGCGCTTTCTCGACCGTCGCACGCACTACCGGTGACAGGGCCGCAATGACGCCGACGCCGACCGTCTTCCGTCCCGCTCCGGCGTCGCGCGCGCTCGAGACCGTGGCCGCGTGGCTGCTCGGCCTGCTCTGGATCCTGCCGCTCGCCTACGCCGTGTGGACGGCGTTCCATCCGTCGGCGTTCTCGACTCGCTTCGAGCTCGGCGCGCCGCTCACGCTGCAGAACTTCGTCAACGCCTGGAACGCCGCGCCGTTCGCGCGCTACTTCCTCAACACCACGCTGCTGGTGACGATGATCATCGCCGCGCAGATCGTGCTCGGCACTCTCGCGGCCTACGCGCTCGCGCGCTTCGAGTTCCGCGGCCGCGAGCTCGTCTTCGGCCTGATCCTGCTGCAGCTGATGGTGATGCCCGACGTGCTCATCGTCGAGAACTACCGGACGATGAACGCGCTCGGCCTGCGCGACACGCTGCTCGCGATCGGCCTGCCCTACTTCGCGTCGGCCTTCGGCATCTTCCTGCTGCGCCAGACCTTCAAGACCGTGCCCAAGGAGCTCGACGACGCGGCGCGCGTCGAGGGCGCGAGCGCGCTGCAGGTGCTGATGAAGGTCTACGTGCCGCTCGCCAGGCCGGTCTACCTCGCCTACGCGCTCGTCTCGGTGAGCTACCACTGGAACAATTTCCTCTGGCCCCTGATCGTCACCAACTCGGTCGAGACGCGCCCGCTCACCGTCGGCCTGCAGGTGTTCTCGTCGACCGACCAGGGCGTCGACTGGTCGATCATCACCGCCGCGACGCTGATGACGTCGGCGCCGCTGCTCGTCGGCTTCCTCCTGTTCCAACGCCAGTTCGTCCAGTCGTTCATGCGCGCGGGCATCCGCTGATGAAGCTCGTCACCTGGAACATCCAGTGGTGCCTCGGCATCGACGGCCGGGTCGACCCGCAGCGCATCGTCGACGAAGCACGCGCCTTCTCCGACTTCGACGTGCTCTGCCTGCAGGAAGTCGCGGCGAACTTCCCCGGTCTGAAAGGCAGCCGCGGCGAGGACCAGTTCGCCGTCATCGCCTCGCTCCTGCCCGGCTTCACGGCCGTGCCCGGCGTCGCCGTCGACATCCGCGCGCCCGACGGCACGCGGCGCACCTTCGGCAACCTGATCCTGAGCCGCTATCCGGTGCGCCAGGCGCTGCGCGTGGCGCTGCCGTGGCCGGCCGATCCGGCCGTGCGCAGCATGCCGCGCGTGCTCCTCGAAGCGCTCGTCGATGCGCCCTTCGGCCCGCTGCGCGTCATGACGACGCACCTCGAGTACTACTCGGCGACCCAGCGCTCAGCGCAGGTCGAGGCGGTTCGCGCCCGTCATGCCGAGGCGTGCGGGCACGCCACGACGCCGGGTGTGTCCTATTCGACCGACGGCCCGTTCCAGCGCCAGCCTGTGACCGTATCGACGATCCTCACGGGCGACTTCAATGTCCGCCCGACCGATCCGCTGCACGCGCGACTGACGGCGCCGTTCGCCGATCCGCGCGTGCCCGCGCTCGACGACGCCTGGCAGCGCGTGCATCCAGGCGTCGCGCAGCCACCGACCGCCGGCGTACACGACCACGACCAATGGCCCGAGCCGTTCGCGTGCGACTTCATCTGCACCAGCGCCGACCTGCGAGAGCGCCTGCGCAGCGTCGCCGTCGATCCGACCAGCGCCGCCTCGGACCACCAGCTGATGAGCGTCGAGCTCGGCTAGCGCGCAGCGCCGGCGCTCACTTGGCGCCGCCGAGCCCCATGCGCTTGCCGACCTCGGTGTAGATCCTCGTGCGCGTGCGCATGAAGGCGTCCATGTCGGCGACGCCGACGTTGACGAGCTCGAAGCCGGCCTTCGCGGCCAGTTCCTTCATCTCCGGGTCGGCGTTGAGCGCCGCGAACAGGTCCGACAAGCGCTTGCGCACATCGGGCGAGGTCGCCTTCGGCACGCCGATGCCGCGGAACGCGCCGTCGACCCAGTCGACGCCGAGCTCCTTGAAGGTCGGCACGTCCGGCAGCAGCGGATGGCGTGTCTCCATCGCCACCGCCAACGCGCGCACCTTGCCCTTGTTGGCGATCGCGAACGGCGTGTACGTCATCGCTCCGTCGATGTGGCCGCCGAGCACGGCGATGGCGAGGTCGCCCGTGCCCTTGTACGGCACGTAGGTGGTCTTCACGCCGAAGTCGCGGCCGAGCCGCTCGTGGGCGGCATGGTTGGCCGAGTTCAGGCCGGAGCCGCCGAGGTTGATCTTGCCCGGGTCGGCCTTGGCGACCTTCAGGAAATCGGCAAATGTCTTGATCGGTCCCGACTCGGGCACGGCGAGCACGTCGGGCGTGTAGTGGAACCAGTAGACCGGCGTGACGTCGTCTGTCTTGTACGCGACGTTGCCCTCCATCGGCTGCAGCACCATGTGCGGCAGGTTGATGCCGACGACGTTGGCGCCATCGGCAGGCAGCGTGTTGGTCTGGCCCCAGAGCAGTGCGCCGCCGGCGCCGGCCTTGTACTGGACGACGGTCTCGATCGCCGGACACTTCTTCTTCAGGATCAGTTGCTGGTGTCGTGCCGAGAGATCCGACTCGCCGCCGGGCGGAAACGCCTGCCAGTACAGCAGGTTCGCGCCAGGACAGGCCGGCGATTGCGCGACCGCCGGCACGACGGCGGCAGCGAGGCAGGCGACGAGGAACAAGGTGCGGACCATGCGGGTCTCCTGTGTGCAGGACCGACGATATCCTCATCGAGCACCTCGGCGCCGTCCGGGCGCACGCCGAGCGACGCCCGGGTCTACCATGACCCGCGTGGTCGCTATCGAATCGGCGGTCGACAGCGACGCCAGCTTCACCCTCGATGCCGATCTGCTCGCGCAACGGCGGGCCGCGAGCGCGCGCCGCGTCCACGCGGTGCAGATTCCCCAGGTGCGCGCCGCCGGCTTCGCGATCCTGTGCGTCATCGCGATGCTTCAGGACATTCGCGGCGGCGCGCCGCTCTGGCAGCCGCAGCTCGTGCTGCTCGTGGTTCTCAACCTCGGTTACGCGGCGCTCAGCTGGATCGCCCTGCGCCTCGGCTACGGCCGCACCGGCCGCGTCGACCTCGGCCTCGTCTTCCTGCACGTCGACGTGCTCGTCTGGCTGCCCAACCTGCGCCATCTCGAGCAGGCTCATCTGTTCTTCGCCTACCTGCTCCTCGTGCGCGTCGCCGACCAGGTCGGCTTCGGCTTCCGGCGCGCGCTCTATTTCGGCCACGTCGTCGTCGCGGTCTACCTCGCCTATTCGTGGTGGGCCGCGCAGCAGCCCGGCGATCCGCTCTGGAGCGACCGGCTGACGATCGCGGCGGCGATGTACCTGCTCGCGATCTACCTCGCCTTCACCGGACTGGTCGCCGAGCGGCTGCGCAGTCGCGCCGGCCAGGCGATGCACGCCGCGCGCGAGCTCGTCGCGACACTCGAACAACGGACCGCGGCGCTCGAGGAGGCGAGCGTCAAGGCCGATCAGGCGAACGTCGCCAAGGCACAGTTCCTGGCGATGATCAGCCACGAGATCCGCACGCCGATGAACGGCGTGCTCGGCACGACCGAGCTGCTTCTCGGCACGACGCTCGCGCCGGCTCAGCGTCGCCTCGCCGAAACCGCGCACCATTCGGCGACGGCGCTGCTCGCGCTGATCGACGACGTGCTCGATCTGTCGCGGATCGAGGCCAGCAAGCTCACCTTGCAGACGACGACCTTCGACCTTCGCGCGCTCGTCACGGAAGCCGCGGAGCTGATGGCGACGACCGCGCGCGGCAAGCCGGTGAGGCTCGAGTGGACGATCTCCGAGTCGCTGCCCGACCGGGTCGAGGGCGATCCGTTGCGGATCCGGCAGGTGCTCGTCAATCTCCTCCACAACGCCGTCAAGTTCACCGAACGCGGCCGCATCGGCCTGAGCGTGATCGTTCTCGAGGAGCAGGGCGACGCGGTGCGGCTGCTCTTCGAGGTGCGCGACACCGGCATCGGCCTGGCCGAGGACCAGTTCGACTCGGTCTTCGACGCCTTCACCCAGGTCGACGCGTCGAGCACCCGGCGCCACGGCGGCAGCGGCCTCGGCCTGGCGATCGTCAAGGAGCTGGCCGAGCTGATGGGCGGCCAGGTCGGCGTCGACAGCCGCCTCGACGAAGGCTCCACCTTCTGGTTCGAGGTGAGCCTGAAAAAGGCCAGCGCGCCCGCCGCCGCGTCGTCGGCAGCGCTGCCGAAACCGGTCGTGCTGACAGCGCACGTCCTGCTCGCAGAGGACGATGCCGTCAACCGGATGGTGGTGAGCGAGATGCTGAAGTCGCTCGGCTGCGACGTCGAAGTCGCCGAAGACGGCGAGACGGCGTGCGCGGCCGCGGCCGGCACGCGCTTCAACCTCATCTTCATGGACTGCCACATGCCGGGCATCGACGGCTTCGAGGCGACGCGACGGATCCGCGAGGAGGGGCTCGGCCGGGGCGTGCACATTCCGATCGTCGCCCTGACCGCCGACGCACTCGCCAGCGACCGCGAGCGCTGTCTTGCGTCCGGCATGGACGACTACATGACCAAGCCCGTCAGCAGCGCGCAACTCGCGGCTGCGGTGCAGCGCTGGGCCAGGCCGACGGACCAGAGTGCGAGCAGCGACACGGTGCGCGAGCACGACGCGCGCTGACCGTCAGGGCCCGCGCTTGTAGGCCAAGGCCGCGTCTTCGCGTCGGCGCTGCATCTTTACCGGACGAAGTACCTTTCTTAACGAAACAGTCGCGCTTACCGTCGGCGTCGTGCCCGCGTCTCGCGTTGCATGAGTGGCCCAGCCGGGCCTTCGAGACACCAGGAGACTCCGATGAAGAAGATCACCCCCACGCTCAAGACTCTCGCCGCCGCCGCAGCCCTGCTCGCTGCCGGCCACGCGCTGGCCCAGGTCACGTTCTACGAAGGCGAGGGCTTCCGCGGCCGCGCCTTCGCCGCCAGTCGCACCGTCGACAACTTCGCCAACATCGGCTTCAACGACCGCGCCTCTTCGGTCGTCGTCGACCGCGGTCGCTGGGAAGTCTGCGAGGACGCCGGCTTCAATGGCCGCTGCGTCGTCCTGAAACAAGGCAGCTACGACTCGCTGCGCGGCATGGGCCTCGACAACCGGATCTCCTCGGTCCGTCCGGTCAACCCCCGCCGCGACTACGACAACGAAGCGCCGCAGCCCCTGGCCGCGCCGAACTACGAGTACCGCCAGCGCCCGAACGAGCGCATCTTCGACGTGCCCGTGTCGTCGGTGCGCGCCGTCGCCGGTCCGGCGGAGCAGCGCTGCTGGATGGAGCATCAGGCCGGCGAGCGCCGCGACCTGAACGTCCCCGGCGGGCTCATCGGCGGTGTGCTCGGCGGCATCCTCGGCCACCAGCTCGGCGGTGGCAGCGGCAAGACCGTGACGACGATCGGCGGCGCCGTTGCCGGCGGCGCGCTCGGCGCCAACGTCGACCGCATCCGCGATCCCGCCACCGGACGCGAAGTGCGCCGCTGCGAGAACGTCGCCAGCACCGCGCCGCCGGCCTACTACGACGTCGTCTACAGCTTCCGCGGCATCGAGCACCGCGTCCAGATGGCGACGCCGCCGGGGCAGACGATCGCGGTCAACGGTCGCGGCGAGCCACGCCAGTAAAGCGGTCTCTCCCCGCGCGGCGGTCGAGCCGCGCGGGCGCTCGACGGCGAGGCGCCATCGGGGACGAGCGTGCAGGCCCGCGGATCGACAGCCGCGACGGCGGTAGAGTGCTCGCACGCCGATTCCCATGCAGCCCTTCAAGTCCCTCTCGTACGCCAGCGCCGCCCCCGGCACCCGCCTGATCGTGCTCGGTGCCGTGCATGGCGACGAGACCTGCGGTACGCGCGCGATCGATCGCGTCGCGAGCGAGATCGATGCCGGCGCGTTGCGTCTCGCCGCCGGCCAGCTGACGCTGGTGCCGGTCGCCAACCCGCTCGCCTACGGGCAGGGCCGGCGCACCGGCGACCGCAACCTCAATCGCAAGCTCGCGCCCACCGAGGCGCCGCGCGAGTACGAGGACCACGTCGCCAACTGGCTCTGTCCGTTGCTCGCGGCGCACGAGGTCTTGCTCGACCTGCATTCGTTCAGCTCGCCCGGCGTGCCCTTCGTCTTCATCGGCCCGGGCGACAACGCCGGCACGCTCGAGCCCTTCTTCCAGGCCGCGCGCGAGGAAGCGCTCGCGCTGCGCCTGGGCGTCGGCCGCGCCGTCGACGGCTGGCTCGCGACCTACGCCGCCGGCGTCGCGCGCCGCCAGGCGCTGGCCGCGGTGCTGCCCGACACCAAGCTCGACCTCGATCCGCGCTACGGCATCGGCACGACCGAATACATGCGCTCGGTGGGCGGCTGGGCGGTGACGCTCGAGTGCGGCCGGCACGACGATCCCGACGCGCCCGAGGTCGGCTACCGCGCGATCGTCAACACGCTCGCCCACCTCGGCCTCGTCGATGCGCCCGATCCGGCTCCGGCCGAGCGCATGGAGATGCTCGGCCTCAGCGAGGTCGTCGACAAGCTGCATCCCGATGACACGTTCACCAGCGCCTGGCGCAGCTTCGATGCGGTGCCGGCGGGCACGCTGGTCGGCACGCGCCACGACGGCACGGAGGTGCGCGCGCCGTTCGACGCGACGATCGTCTTTCCGAATCCCGCCGCCGACGCCGGCCAGGAGTGGTTCTATTTGGCGAAGCAGAGCGACCGTCTCACCCGCTGATTCGAAAGAGCCGCGCAAGCGTGCTTTTTCCCCGCTGCCCGTGCGCTGCGCCCTGCCGTTTGCTGGCACGCTCGCCGACCATGACCACCACACCCGCAAGTTCAACGTCCACGCTCAGCGAAGAGCAGGCCCGCGCCTACATGCACAAGCTGCTGGCAGCGATGAGCCAGGCCGGCGGCTCCGACCTCTTCATCGCCGCCGATTTCCCGCCGAGCATGAAGACGCAGGGGGCGATGAAGCCGCTGACGACGCAAAAGCTCGGCCCCGACATGACCAAGATGCTGGCGCACTCGCTGATGAGCGAGAACCAGCGCGCCGAGTTCGAGAAAGAGATGGAGTGCAACTTCGCCATCTCCGTTCCGGGCGTCTCGCGCTTTCGCGTCAACGTCTTCGTGCAGCAGCGCTGCGTCGGCATGGTGATCCGCACGATCGCCTCGGAGATCCCGAATTTCGAGAAGCTCAAGCTGCCCGAGATCCTGAAGGAGGTGATGCTGACCAAGCGCGGCCTCGTGCTCGTGGTCGGCGCCACCGGCTCGGGCAAGTCGACGACGCTCGCGGCCATGATCGACCACCGCAACCGCACGACCGCGGGCCACATCATCACGGTCGAGGATCCGGTCGAGTACGTGCACATGTCGCAGATGTCGCTGGTGACGCACCGCGAGATCGGCATCGACACCAAGAGCTGGCATCACGCGCTCAAGAACACGCTGCGCCAGGCGCCCGACGTGATCCTGATCGGCGAGATCCGCGACGCCGAGACGATGGAGCACGCGATCGCCTTCGCGGAGACGGGGCACCTGTGCCTCGGCACGCTGCACGCCAACAGCGCGAGCCAGACGATCGAGCGGATCATCAACTTCTTTCCCGAAGAGCGCAGGAAGCAGCTGCTGATGGACCTCTCGGCCAACCTGCGCGGCATCGTCTCGCAGAGGCTCGTGCGGCGCGAGGACGGCAAGGGCCGCTCGGCGGCGATCGAGATCCTGCTCAACACCGGCACGATCGCCGAGAAGATCTTCCAGGGCGACTTCCACGAGATCAAGGGGATCATGGCCAAGTCGCGCGAGCTCGGCATGTGCACCTTCGACGCGGCGCTCTTCGACCTCTACGACGCCGGCGCGATCAGCTTCGAAGAGGCGCTCCGCAACGCCGACTCGACCAACGAGCTGCGCCTGAACATCAAGCTGAAGAGCCGTCGCGGCGAGCCCAAGGCGACCGACTTCGGCGGCCTCTCGCTGAACCCGATGACGCAGCCCGCCGATCTCGAGGAGCGCGAGCACCAGGAGATGCTGAAAAAGCAGGAGTCGCGGCGCCGCTTCGAGGAGGAGCAGATCAAGGCCTTGCGCGAGAAAAAGCGCCTGGCCGAGCTGGCCGCGGCCGCCAAGGGCGACGACTGAGTCAGTCGCCGCCGCGAGGCGGCTCACGCTTCTCGAAGGCGGCGCAGGGATCGCTCCGCGCGGCCGGTGCGGTGCGCACCACTGCATCGAAGGCCGAGACCGGCGTCGCGGCGTCGCCGTCCTCCAGGAAGGCGACCGAGAACACGCGGCGCGGATCGAGCGCGAGCCAGCGCGGCACGCCGATGTCGCGGCGCACATGGCCGTTGCCCGCGATCAGGACGGCCCCCTGGTCCGACCTGCCCGAGAGCGCTGCCGCGAGCACCGCATCGCGCGCGAATTGCGCCCGCGCCATGCGCGGCCAGATCGTCGCCGGGAGGGCGTGGCAATGGCCGGCGTCGATCTCGCGCTCCTGCGCCGCCTGCCAGTCGGCAGCGATCGGCCGGTCGAGGCCGAGCACGGCGACCGCTGCGGCGTCGAACACCGCCGCGACACCGCCGCGCACGACCTTCGTCGTCTCGGCGTTCGACAGGTCGCCGGCCACCAGCGGCAGGCCGTAGCGCAGCGCGAGCTCGACGACCGGGCGGTAGAAGTCCCAGTTCCAGCCACTCCCGCCCGCGAGGTCGACGACGTGGGAGGCGTCGAGCGGACGCTCGCGGCGCGCGCGGTCGATGTCGGGCTGGCGCTCGCGATCGAACTGTTCCATCACGATCGCCGGCCGCCAGCCGGCGGCGATCGCACGCTGCAGCACCGCGAGCCGCAGGCGATGCTGTACCGCGTTGTCATGCACCTCGCCGAGCAGGACGACGGCGTCGCCGCGCAGCCGGCCCTCCCAGGCGGCGCTCGGGGCGACCGTCGCGCAGGCGCAGAGGAAGAAAGCGACGGCCGCGGCGGCCACGGCGAGGGCGAAACGTGTCGAGGTCATGCGAGACGCGAGTGTGCGCACAAACGCGCCGACGCGTGCGCGTGCGGGCGGCGGCGCGGTAGCCTTGGCAGACGACGAACGCAAGGGCATGACCGACATGATGCGCATTGGCGTCGACGTCGGCGGCACCAAGATCGAGGCGATCGCACTCGACGACGCCGGCCGCGAGCTCGCTCGCCAGCGCGTAACGTCGCCGGCGCGCGGTCGCGGCGCGCGGTCAGGCGAAGGTGTCGACCTGCGTGCCGACGTTGCCGGCGGGCGCGACGACCCGTGGCAAGGCCTGGACCAGCTGCACGGCGGGCGATACCTGCAATTCCATCGCCTTCTTCATCACCAGGATCGCGGCGGTGCCCTGGACCGTGCCGAGGACGGCGTCGCTGGCAGCGGCGACGGTGGAGCTGGAGACGGCATCCATGAAGGATCCTTCGACAGAGTGGCGACGATGAGACGTGATCGGCGCGTCGGACGAGAACTGAAGGGATCTGCGCGCGATTCGGATCGCGGCCCGACGAACGGCGCCCCCCGCCAGGCCTGCCAAGTTTGCACGTTCTCGCATCGGCAGCACGCGACCGCACCGGATGCGCGCTCAAGGCCGCGGCGCGCGCGCCGAAACGGCGATGACGAACTCCCCGCATCGCAGCCGACACCCATGCTCGCCAAATCACCGCAGCGCCCCGATCCCGAGGCGAACCGGAACGCCCCGCCCGCCAAGCGAGGATCGCTGCGCTGGGTGCGCGAGGTGCTCGGCCGGTCGCTCAGGCTCGAGCAGCCGCGCCAGGCCGCGCAGCCGGCCGGCGATGCCCAGCCCGACACGCCGCTCTCGCTCGTGATGCAGCAGCGCGCCGAGCTCGGCGCGCGCCTGCTCGTCCACGATCCGGCGACGCAGGTCGTGCGCCATCTCTTCATCGTCCACGACGAGCTGCGCAACGGCGGCTGGACGGCGGTCGAAGCCTTGCCGCTGGGAGTGATCGGCCGGGCCGTCTCGGAAGCCGAGATCCTCGCGGTCGACGAGCCCTCGCCATTGCTGGCGACGATCATCGACGCGCTGCGCGCGATCCGGATCGCCGCCGACACACGCGCCAAGCGCGCCGCCCACGACGCGCTCGAAGCCGAGTGGGAAGTGCCGAAGATGCCCGAAGTCTCGGACACCAACTTCGACGAATACGAGCTGATGGAGCGCAGCTGGGCCGGCACGGTGCCGTCGGGCCTGCGCGAAGGCGTCCACAACACGCGCTGAGACGGCGGCGGCTCCAGCCGCATCAGGGTCCGCCACAGCACCGCGGCTCGAGACGAAGCCCTAGCATCGCCGGCCAACGCCACGCTGCCAGGAGACCTCGATGTTCCGGATGCCCCGACTCCTCGTCCTGCTGCTCCTCTGCCTCGCCGCGGCGAGCGGAGCCGCGCGAGCCGCGGACTATCCGACCAGACCGGTGAAGTGGGTCGTGCCCTACCCGCCCGCGGGCACGACGGACGTGCTCGCGCGCATCGTGGCGCAGTGGCTCACCGAGCACATGGGGCAGTCGTTCGTCATCGAGAACAAACCCGGCGCCGGCAACAACCTGGGCGTCGAGTACGTCGTCAACGCGCCACCCGACGGCTACACGATGCTGCTCGTCAATCCGGCCAACGGCATCAACGCCACCCTCTACAAGAGCCTCAACTTCAACTTCATCCGCGACATCGCGCCCGTCGCGGGCATCGTCCGCACGCCCAACGTGATGGAGGTGAGCCCGAAGCTGCCGGTGAAGACGGTGGCCGAGTTCATCGCCTACTGCAAGGCCAACCCGGGCAAGATCAACATGGCCTCGTCGGGCAGCGGCACCTCGGTGCACCTGTCCGGCGAGCTCTTCAAGTCGATGACCGGCTGCAACATGCTGCACGTGCCGTACAAGGGCGCCGGGCCGGCGCTCACCGACCTGATGGGCGGCCAGGTCGACGTCATCTTCGACAACCTGCCGTCGTCAGTCGGCCACATCAAGGGCGGCAGGATCCGCGCCCTCGGCGTCACCTCGCAGGACCGCGAGCCGTCGATGCCCGACCTGCCGACCGTCGGCGAGACCGTACCCGGCTACGAGGCGACGGCGTGGTTCGGCATCGGCATGCCCAAGGGCACGCCGAAGGACATCATCGACAAGGTCAACGCGGAAGTGAACCGGGCGTTGGCCGATCCGAAGATGAAGGAGCGCCTCGCCGAGCTCGGCGGCAAGCCGATCCCGGGCACGCCGGCAGACTTCGGCAAGACCATCGCGGCCGAGACGGCGAAGTGGGAGAAGGTGGTGAATTCGTCGGGCGCCAAGGTGGAGTGACGGCCGACGGCACCGCTTCCGGACGGATGCCGATGTCGTCGCTGCTCGCGGAAGCGGCGCGCTTCGCGCAGGCCCACGAGGTGCCCTGGCCGCGCGATCCGGACGCCGCGCCCGCACCCGGCCAGACGCCCTGGGGCGTTCACCACGATGACCCGCCGCCCTTCAACCGCCTGCGCGGGCCGGTGCATGCGCGCGGGCCGCAGTCGGGCGTCGTGTGGCAGGGGGGAGAAGAAGTCGCCGCGTGGGGCGAGCCCGAGCGCGCCGACCTGACCTTCAGCGTCGCCAAGTCCTATCTCGCGCTTCTCGCCGGCGTCGCGCAGGGCCAAGGGCTCCTGGCCGACGAGAACGCGCCGGTCGTCGCGCGACTGCCCGGCATCGGCTTCGACAGCATCCACAACCGCGCCGTCACGTGGACGCATCTTCTGACCCAGACCAGCGAATGGGAAGGCACGTGCTTCGGCCTGCCCGACACCGTCGACCGCTGGCGCAAGGTCGCGCAGGACCCGCGTCCGGCCGGCGGCCCCAAGGGCGGCGCGCGCCCGCTGCAAGCGCCCGGCACGTACTGGGAATACAACGACGTGCGCATCAACCAGCTCGCGCTGGCGTTGCTGCACCTGTTCCGGCGCCCGCTGCCCGAGGTCTTCCTCGAGCATGTGCTTCGGCCGCTCGGCGGCGGCGACGGCTTCGCCTGGCGCGGCTACGACGACGCATGGATCGAGCTGCCCGGCGTCGGCCACGTGCAGTCGGTGCCCGGCGGCACGCACTGGGGCGCGGGCGTGTCGATCAGCGCCCGCGACCAGGCGCGCGTCGGCCGGATGCTGCTCGACGGCGGCGGCGGCGGCGGCGGCCGGCAGATCGTGCCGCGCGAGTGGATCGCGTGCATGTCGACGCCGTGCGCGATCGCGCCGTTCTACGGCCGGCTCCTCTGGCTCAACCGCAACGGCCGCGCCTTCCCGGGCCTCTCGACGCGGGCCGCGTTCATGGTCGGCGCGGGCGGCCACTACGTCGGCATCGATCCCGAGCTCGACGCGGTGATCGTGCTGCGCTGGCTCGATCCGGCGCACGCCTCGCCGGTGATCGCGAAGATCGCCGGCGCGCTGGCCGAGGCGTAAGCTTTGGCCCCGTCGCCTTCCTGGAGCCCGTCCATGTCCGTCCGTCCGCTGATCTCGCCGCGTATCGCCGAAGCCGACGCCGTCGCCGAAGCCCGCGTCCACCTCGCCGCGGCGCACCGCATGGCGGTGCTGCACGAGCTCGAGGAGGGCATCGACAACCACTTCACGATGACCGTGCCGGGGCGCGACGACCAGTACCTGATCCTGCCCTACGGCTGGCACTGGTCGGAGGCGCGCGCGAGCGACATGATCGTCTTCGACGAGGCAGGCCACGTGCTCGAGGGCCACGGCTCGCTCGAGCTCTCGGCGCAGTGCATTCACGCGCCGATCCACCGCATCACCGGCGCGAAGGTCGTGATGCACACGCACCAGACCTGGGGCATCGCCCTCAACATGCTGAAGGACAACCGGCTGCTCCCCGCGAGCCAGACCGCCGCGTTCTTCCACGGCCAGATCGCCTACGACGACGACTACACCGGCCTGGCTGCGACGCTCGAGGAAGGCGAGCGCCTCGCCGCCGCGATGGGCACGAAGCCGATCGTCTTCATGAAGAACCACGGCGTCCTCGTCACCGGCGACACGGTCGCGCAGGCGTACCGGCGGCTCTACCGGCTCGAGCGCGTCTGCCGCAACCAGATCCTCGCGCTCTCCACCGGCCGGCCGATCGAGGTGCTGTCGGACGAGATCGTCGCCCGCGTGCAGACGCCGAGCGCAGACGACCGGCATTCGCGCGCCGAGCGCGAGCGCCTGTACTTCGAGGCCATGATGCGCATCGTCGACCGCCAGCTGCCGGGCTACCGCGACTAGGGCACCTCCCGCGTTGGACCGCATCGATGCCGTCGTGGTGGGCGCCGGCGCGGTCGGGCTCGCGGTCGCGCGCGAACTGGCGCTGCGCGGCAAGGAGACGATCGTGCTCGAGGCCACTTCGGGCATCGGCAACGGCATCAGCTCGCGCAACAGCGAGGTCATCCACGCCGGCATCCACGACGCGAAGGGCTCGCTGAAGGCGGGCCTGTGCGTCGCCGGGCGGCGCCTGCTCTATCCGTACTGCGACGCGCACGGCGTCGGTCATCGGCGCTGCGGCAAGCTCGTCGTCGCGGCGACGCCGGCGCAGGTCGAGACGTTGCGCTCGATCGAGCAGCGCGCCCTCGCCAACGGCGTCGAGGGCATGCGCTGGCTGAGCGGCGCGGAGGCGCGCGATCTGGAGCCGGCCCTGCACGGCGACGCCGCGCTCCTCTCGACGACGACCGGGATCATCGACAGCCATGCGCTGATGCTCGCGTACCAGGGCGACCTCGAACGCGCGGGCGGCGCGCTCGTGCTGCGCTCGCCGCTCGAGGGCGCGGCCGTCGCTCGCGAGGGGTTCGTGCTGCGGGTCGGCGGCGACACGCCGTTCGAGATCGAGGCCGGCCTGCTGGTCAACTCGGCCGGCCTGCATGCGCCCGCGCTCGCGCGCCGCATCGAAGGCCTCGACGCGCGCCATGTTCCGACGACGTGGTTCGCCAAGGGCAACTACTACGCGCTCGCCGGCCGCTCGCCGTTCACGCGGCTCGTCTATCCGGTTCCGGAGCCCGGCGGCCTCGGCGTGCATCTCACGCTCGATCTCGCCGGCCAGGCGCGCTTCGGTCCCGATGTGGAGTGGCTCGACGCGACGTCGCCCGAGGCGATCGACTACGCCGTCGACCCGGCGCGCAGCGCCCTCTTCTACGCCGCCATCCGCCGCTACTGGCCGGATGTGAAGGACGGCGCGCTCGCGCCGGCGTACAGCGGCGTCCGGCCCAAGCTTCAGGGCCCCGGCCAACCGACGAGCGACTTCGTGCTGCAAGGACCCGAGGCGCACGGCGTGCCGGGCCTGATGAATCTCTTCGGCATCGAATCGCCGGGGCTGACGGCGAGCCTCGCCATCGCCGCGGAAGCGGCGCGACGGCTGGGCATGTGAGACGCCGCGGAGGCCGCGTCGACCGTCTGTCGCCCAGGCCGCTCTCCGCCGCGTATCGGGTCGCGACGCGCGTGGCAAACCGCACGGGCCGACCCATCCGTCAACAAGCATGGCGCGAGGACTTGCGCTACCTTCGCCGGCAACCGCCGCTCTTCTCCGCTGGCTGCAAGCCTTCGCGCCTCGAGGACCGCTCATGTTCTTCACGATCTTCTGCTGCATCTCCACCGGCCTGACGCTCTACTGCATCCTCAACCGCTTCAACAAGCGCACGGTCGATCTCGCCGCCAATGCGGCCGCGTACCACGTGAAGAAGGAGATGTACGAGCGGTATCAGGCGCTCGCTGCGCAGCTCGCCGCCAAGGAACGCGAGGTGAGCCGCATTCGCGAGCGGCTGAAGCTGCACGAGTCGATGTCCGCGCGCAAGGTCATGCCCGGCAGCATCCCACCGGGGGCCATCGACCTCGCGCCGCCGGGGAAGAAGAAGCCGCGCGAGGGCTTCGAGCGATTCGAGATGACGGCGCCGTTCACCGAGACCGCCTACGACGCCTTGCTGCGGTCGACCGAGGTCGTGAAGGTCGAGCCCGTCGGGATGTAGATCGCGCGCCGATGTCGGCGCGCTGCCGTCAGCTCGCCGCGCGGTAGAACGCCTCGACGCTGCCCTTTAGGGTGATGAGGAGCGGCCGGCCCCTGCGGTCGAGGGTCTTGCCCGCGGGCACCTTGACCCAGCCTTCGCTGATGCAGTACTCCTCCACGTCGAACCGCTCCTTGCCGTTGAGCCGGATGCCGATCGCGTGCTCGAACACCGCCGGCACGTGATGGGGGCTGCGCGGATCGACCGACAGGCGATCGGGCAGCGGGGGACGTTCGGTGGCATCGTTCATGGCATGGCCTGGTCGTTCGACCGGTGGATTCTCGACCCTCGTCGTTGCCTCAACGTGCGACCCAGGCCCGAGACGAC
Source organism: Burkholderiales bacterium (assembly GCA_038236565.1). Lineage (GTDB taxonomy): Bacteria > Pseudomonadota > Gammaproteobacteria > Burkholderiales > Burkholderiaceae_C > Schlegelella_A. The sequence continues at coordinate 27,874 of JBBRZP010000001.1, forward strand.
GACGGAACGTAGGACGATGCCGCCTCGTGCGTTCGGGGGGTTGATCGGCGCGCCCGTTGCCGGCATGCTGCACCACAGCAATTTCTCTCTGGGAGCCCTCTCGATGGAACTGGATGAGTTGAACGGCAGGTACCACCACCTGCGCAGCGAGCTCGATGCCGCGTATTCGGAGCCGGTCTGGGACAGCACCCGGATCAATCGGATCGCCGAGGAACTCATCCCCGTCGAGCTGGCGCTCGCTTCGTTCGAATACCAGCAACCCGGCGGTGAAGGAAGCTCTCATGTCTGAAGCTACGCAAGGTTCCGACGACGGCTATCAGGCGACCCCTATCGTCGAGCCCTGGGGCGATTCAGGGTGGAAAGCCGGCGTCCTTCTGAGCGGCGACGGCGGGCGCGGCAACGGTGCGGCGAAGAGCCTGGGCGAGCAGCTGTTCGCCTCTCGGGAAGACGCCTGGCAGTTTGCCGAAACCCAGTACGGGAACCTCGGCCGAGACTGACCCGCTCGCGGCGCGCGGTTAGCCCGCCGCCACGCGTCTCGGCGGCTGCGGCAAGTGGGGCCAGAGCTGCGGCGCAACGCCGTGGATGAGCGCTCCCAGCAGGAGCACGCCGGCGGCGATCATCAGCGAGAGTGAAAATGCGGCGTCGACGTTGTCGATGCGCTTCAGCAGCAGGGCCACCATCGACGGCCCGAGCGCCTGCCCGAGGCTCCAGACGACAGTGACCAGCCCGGTCGTGCTCGACATCTGCAGCGGCCGCAGCCGCCGCACTTCCTGCATCGCGAAGTAGGTGATCGCCGTGAACGGCAAGCCGAGCAGGAAACTGCCGACGGCGAAGCCGGCAATGGTCGGCGCGAAGAGACCGATGCCGATGCCGACGGCCTGGACAACGTAGGTCGACGCGAGCACGAGCCGCAGATCCCCGTTGACGCGAACGCGCGTCGCGAGCAGGGCGCCGAGGATCACGCCGAAACCGAAGATCGGCCAGAACAGATCGAGCCAGGCCGATCCCGGCAGTGCCGCGCGCGCGATCACCGGCAGGAAGGTCGCGGTGACGATGTAGCCGAAGCCGGCCAGGCCGTAGGCGAAGGCGAGGGTCGCGACTTCGGCGCTCGAATGCGGCTCGGCGGCGACCGCGCTGGCGCTCGACACCTCGCCGTCCGGGCCCACCGCTGGCGCCGGTGCGCCGCCGGTCGGTCGCGCGGCATCGACGCCGGGCCGGAAGACGCGCCACACCGCGGCGCTCAGGATCAGCGCCAGCGCCGCGAACACCATCCACGCCGCGCTGGCCTTCCAGTGGAGCGCGACCATCGCACTCGCGAAGAGCCCGCTCGCGACGATGCCGAGACCCGGACCCACGAACATCAGGCCGCCGAGCGCGGCCCGGCCTCGCGCCGCGATTTGCGAGAGGCACCAGGTCGACGAGTAGACGAAGACCAGCGCGCTCGCGATGCCCGCGGCGAATCGCAGCAGCGGCCAGAGAGCCGGCGTCGGCAAGGCCATGCCGAGCGTCAGCACCGTCGTCGCGACGAGGCCGATGCGGGTCATCGCCGGCGCGTCGACGGCGGGGAGCCGCGGCATGCGCGACCAGATCCGCGGCTGCAGCGTACACAGCAAGGCACCGGTGAGATAGCCGATGTAGTTCGCGCTCGCCAGCCAGCTCGCGGAGCGGAGGTCGACGACGCCGTCGTGCAGCATCATCGGCAGGATCGGCGTGAAGGCGAAGCGGCCGATGCCCATCGCGACGGCGAGCGCGACCAGGCCGGCGGCGGCGAAGGCGAGCGCGCTCAAGCCGGCAGCTCGACGATCTCGACCCAGTTCGGATTCGTGCCGACGGGCTGCTCGCCGCGCTTGTCGAGCGCGCCGGTGAGGGGATCGATGGCGTAGCGGCTGAGCCGGTGCGAGGCCTGGCCGACGGCGATGAGGGAACGGCCGTCGGGCGCGATCGCGAAGCCGCGCGGCTCGGTTTCGGTCGGGGTCGAGCCGAGCGGCGTGAGCGCGCCGCTCTGCGCATCGACGGCGAACGCGGCGATCGTGCTCGAGCGGCGCTCGCTGGCGTAGAGAAAGCGAGCGTCGGGCGTGAGATGGATGTCGGCGGCCCACGGCGCGCCGCCCGCGAAGCCGGACGCCAGGGCGGCGGCGACTTGTCGTCCGCCGCCGAGCACGCCGCGCTCGCGCTCGAGCGGGATCACGTCGATCGACGCGTCGAGCTCGTTGAGCAGGTAGACCAGCGGAAGCGTCGGATGGAAGACGAAGTGGCGCGGGCCTGCGCCCGGTCGGGCGCGCCAGGCCGGCGGGTCGTTGGCGTCGAGACGACCGGTCGCGGCGTCGAAGCGCATCTGCCGGATCACCTCGCCCCCGAGGCAGGCCGCGAACGCGAACCGACCCGACGGATCGACCCGGATCGCGTGCGCGTTGGCCTCGGTGGCGACGGTCTGCTGTGCTTCGCGGACGACGCCGTCGGCGCCGATCGGGCTCACGGCGACCAAGCTCGCTCCGTACGACGCCGAGAGCAGGAAGCGGCCGCCCGGTTCGGTCGAGATCCAGCACATGCTCGCCGGCAGGATCGCGCTGCCGGCGTCGGTCAGTCGTCCGCTCGCCGGATCGATGGCCAGCGAGTGGACGCGAAACGGCGCCGAGCGAAGCGACGCGTACAGCATGCGGCGATCGGGGCTCACGGCGAGCGGCATCACGGTGCCGCCGACGGCGAAGCGCTCGATCTCCGCGAGCGCGCCACTCGAATCGTCGAGCGCGAGCACGGAGATGTCGTGGCTGTCGGCGTTGGCGACGTAGACGATCGTGCTCATTCCCGCGGCCCCGAATGCGTGACCGCGCCGAGATGCGCCGGGCCGACCAGTCGCGCGTACTTCTCGAGCACGCCGCTGAGGTGCTCGACCTGGCGCGGCCGCCAGGCGTCGCGTCGGCGCGCCAGCTCGTCGGCGCCGATGCGCAGCTCGAGCGTGCGCGCTTCGCCGTCGATCGCGATCCTGTCCCCGTCCTGCACCAGCGCGATCGGCCCGCCGAGCGCCGCCTCGGGCCCGATGTAGCCGACCATGAGGCCGCGCGTCGCGCCCGAGAAGCGGCCGTCGGTGAGGAGCGCCACCTTCTCGCCCATGCCCTGGCCGTAGACCAGCGCGGTGACGCCCAGCATCTCGCGCATTCCCGGCCCGCCGCGCGGACCTTCGTTGCGGATGACGAGCACGTCGCCTTCGGCATAGGCGCGCGAGGTGACGGCGGCGAAGGCGTCCTCCTCGCACTCGAAGACGCGCGCCGGACCCTCGAACACGCTCGACTTGAGGCCAGCGATCTTGATCAACGCGCCGTCGGGCGCGAGATTGCCCTTCAGCACGACGACGCCGCCGGTCGCGCTCAAGGCGTTCGCTCGCGCGCGGACGACCTCGCCATCGGCATCGGGGGCCGATTCGAGCTCGGCCGCCAGCGTCCGTCCGGACAGCGCGAGCGTGTCGCCGTGAAGGTGGCCGCCATCGAGCAGCACCTTCAGCACGGCCGCGACGCCGCCGACGCGATGCAGGTCGATCGCCAGGAAGCGGCCGCCCGGCTGCAGGTCGGCGACGAGCGGCGTGCGCGCGAACACGTCGGCGACGTCGTCGAGCGTGAAGCGCACACCGGCCTCGTGGGCGATCGCCGGCAGGTGCAGGCCGGCGTTGGTCGAGCCGCCCGTCGCGGCGACCGCGGCGCAGGCGTTCTCGAGCGACTCCCGCGTGATCAGGTCGCGCGGCAGCGGCCCGCCCTCGCGCACGATCTCGGTCGCGCGCCGGCCGGCGCGTCGCGCCAGCGCCAGGCGCTCCGTGTAGACCGCCGGCAGCATCGCCGAGCCGGGCAGCGCGAGGCCGAGCGTCTCGGCGACCATCGCCATCGTGTTGGCGGTGAACTGGCCGGGGCACGAGCCGAGCGTCGGCGCGCAGGCGTGGCCGAGCTCGTCGAGCTCGGCTTCGGTCATCTTGCCCGCGAGTACCGAGCCCACGCCTTCGTAGGTGGTGAGGATGGTGACGTCCTTGCCGCGCCAGTGGCCGGGGAGCATCGCTCCGCCATAGACGAAGACGCTCGGCACGTTGACGCGCGCCATCGCCATCATCACGCCGGGCAGCGTCTTGTCGCAGCCGGCGAAGCCGACCAGCGCGTCGTAGGCGTGGGCCTGCATCACCGCCTCGATCGAGTCGGCGATCAGCTCGCGCGAGACCAGGCTCATGCGCATGCCGCGGTGGTTCATCGACACGCCGTCGGACACCGAGATGGTCGTGAACGGCACCGCGACGCCCTGGCCCGCGGCAACGCCGAGCCGCGCCGCGTCGGCCTGCGGCCCGAGCGACATCGAGCACGGCGTGTTCTCGCCGTGCTGGCTGACGATGCCCACGATCGGCTTGTCGAAGTCCTCGTCGGCCATGCCGGTGGCGCGCAGGAAGGCGCGATGCGGCGCGCGGTCGAGGCCCTCCTTGATGATCGACGAGCGGAGCTTCTTGGGGGCTGTCATGCGGGGCGCGTCGCTCCGGGCGTGATCTCGGTGTGCGTCGTCCGCTCGATCCAGCGCGCGAGTTCGCTCACGCTCGCCTCGGGCGCGGCATCGCGGACGGCGGCGTTCCAGAGCTCGCCGCCGAGCGTCGAGAACGGCGCCGGCACGTCGGCGTCGCGGACGACGCGCAAGGCGATGCCGATGCCCTTCAGCATCAGCGCGAGCTTGAACGGATCGTCGAACCTGCGGCTCAGCACGCGCTGGCGGATGTGCGTCTGCGACACCCACGACATGCCGGTCGAGCGATCGGGCACGTCGACCATCGCCGCCGGGTCGAGGCCACAGCGCTTGCCGATCACCAGGCCTTCGCTGACGGCGAGGAAGTTCATCGCCGTGACCATGTTGTTGCGACTCTTCATCGCGTGGCCGCGCCGAGCGGGCCGAGATGGAACACCGCCTGGCCCATGCAGTCGAGGAGCGGCAGCGCGCGCTGGAGATCGGCGGCCGCCCCGCCGCACATGAAGACGAGCTCAGCGGCCTGTGCGCCCCACTCGGCGCCCGAGACCGGCTCGTCCATCATCGCCACGCCGATCTCGCCGAGGCGCGCACCGGTGACTTCGGTGAGCCAGGGCTCCACACGCCGGTCGCGCTCGCGGCGCGCAGCGACATCGACGGCGACCGCGCCTTCCAGCGTCGCCGCGATTTCGGCCGCGCGGCCGGCGACGCTGTCGTGCAGCGTCATCGCATAGCCGGCACGGACGAGATGCGAGGCCATCGGTCGGCCCATCACGCCGAGGCCCGCGAAGCCGACCGCCGGATTGCTGGTATTCATGGTGTTGAGGGTTAACGAGGGCTCGCCGACGGCTTGCGTGCCGGCAAGCTCCGACCCGCCGGCGCTCGCTGCAGCGAGCGGGTGCCGAGCGAGGGAACGATACACTTTTCGCGCGCTTCGCCGCGCCCAGCGGAGACCATTCCAGATGAAGTCATTGCGGATCATTGCGTCGCTTGCCATCGCCTCGGCGCTGGCCGGATTCACCGGCGCCGCAGCGGCGCAGACCGTGCTCACGATGTCGAGCTGGGTCGGGCCCACTCACCTGCTGACCCGCGACGTGCTCGTCGCCTGGGCCAACTCGGTCGAGAAGGCGACCAACGGCCGGGTCAAGTTCCAGATGCTGCCCAAGGCTCCGTCGGCAGCCCCCGGCACGTTCGACGCGGTTCGCGACGGCCTGGTCGACGTTTCCTATGTCACCGCAAGCTACACGCCGGCGCGCCATCCGCTGCCGCTCATCGCCGAGCTGCCCGGCGCCGGCGCGACGGCCGAGATCAACTCGGTCGCCTTCTCGCGTATCCATTGGAAGTACCTGCAGGCGGCTAACGAGTACAAGGGCGTCAAGTTGCTCGGCGTCTTCACGCACGGGCCCGGGCAGATGTTCCTTGTCAACAAGAAGGCGACCTCGGTCGCCGACCTCGCGGGGCTCAAGATCCGCACCGGCGGCGGCATCGCCGAGCAGTCGGCGAAGGCGCTCGGCGCCTCGCCCTTCGTCAAGCCGGCGCCCGAGTCGTACGAGCTGCTGTCGGCAGGCGTCGCCGACGGCACCTTCTTTCCCTCCGAGTCGATCAAGTCCTTCAACCTCGACAAGGTGGTCCACTTCGCGACCTTCTTCCCCGGCGGCTTCTACTCGTCGTCGTTCGGCTTCTTCATGAACGAGGACAAGTGGAACAAGCTGCCGAAGCAGGACCAGGACGCGATCATGTCGGTCTCGGGCGAGGTTCTCGCACGCCTGGCCGGCAAGGCCTGGGACGCGGCCGACAAGGTCGGCATCGAGGCGATGAAGGCGGCCAGCGTCGACATCACCGAGGCCAGCCCGGCGTTCGTCGCCGACGTGCAGAAGCGCACCGCGCCGCTGGTCCAGGCGTGGATCAAGTCGGCCGACGCGAAGGGCATCGACGGTGCCAAGGTCTACGCCGAGTTCCACGAAGAGCTGAAGCGCGTCGCTGCCGGCAAATGAGCCCGGGCAGCGCCTCGGCGGAGGATCCGCGCCGGGCGCTGACCCGCTCGGCCTGGATCCTGGCCGATGAAGGCCACGAGTCCGGCCTCGCCGGCCAGCTGACGGCGCGCGGCCCGCGCGACGGAACGTTCTGGACGCTGCCGCTCGGCCTAGCCTTCGACGAGGCCGAGGAAGCGTCGTGGCTGCTCATCGACGACGACCTGGCCGTGCTCGAGGGCGACGGCTCGTACGGCATCCGCGAACCGAACCCGGCGACCCGCTTTCACCTCTGGGTCTACCGCGCGCGTCGTAACGTGCGGGCGATCGTCCACACCCATCCGCCCGCCGCCTCGGCCCTCGCCGCGGCCGGGCACGAGATCGTCGTCGCGCACATGGACTCGACGCCGCTGTTCGACGACTGCGCCTTCCTGGCGGACTGGCCCGGGCTGCCGACGGCCGACCGAGAAGGCGAGCTGATCGCCGCCGCCCTGGGGGCGAAGCACGCGCTGCTGCTCGCCCACCACGGCCTGCTCAGCGCGGGCAGGAGCGTCGCCGAGGCGAGCTTTCTCGCTGTCTTCATGGAGCGCACGGCGCGGCTGCAGATCGACGCCGCGCCGCTCGGCGGCGTGCGGCCGATCGACGCCGCCGAGGCGACCCGGGCGCGCGACTTCCTGCGCAGCGATCGCATCGTCGAGGCGACCTTCGCCGCGTGGTCGCGGCGCGCCGAGCGGCGCCGCGCCCGTTCGCCCGCGGGCGGGAGCGCGTGAAGACGGGTGCGCGGCGCTGGCTCGAGGCGGCCCTCGGCGCCGCCTCGGCGCTGGTGCTGTTCGCGATGATGATGGTGACGGCCATCGACGTTGCCGGCCGCTACCTGTTGGACAAGCCGCTGCCCGGCGGCTTCGAGATGACGGAGATGATGCTCGCCGCGCTCATCTACTGCGGCCTGCCGCTCGTCTCGGAGCGGCGCGAGCACATCGTCATCGACACCCTCGACCCGTTCTTTGCAGCGCGCTTCAAGCGCGCCCTCGACGTCGTCGCCGATGTCGTCTCCTTCGCCACGCTGGCCGGCCTCGGCTGGCTCATCTTCGAGCGCGCCCAGCGCGTCGCCGGCTACGGCGACACGACCGCCGTGCTGAAGCTGCCGCTCGCGCCGGTGGCCTACCTGATGGCGACGATGATTGCCGTCACAGCGCTGATCCACCTCGTCCTCGTCTTCGTCCCGCAGCCGGTGACGCAGCAGGCGCGAGAGCGCGAAGAGCGTCGATGACCGAGGCCTTCGTCGCCCTAGCGGGCATGCTCGTGATGGCGTTCCTGCGCCTGCCGATCGCCTTCGCGATGGGCCTGGCCGGCTTTCTCGGCCTGTGGTGGATGCGCGGCCTCGGCCCGTCGATGGCCTCGGCGACGACCGTGGTCTACGAATCGGGCTTCCAGTACACGCTGTCGGTCGTGCCGCTCTTCATCCTGATGGGCAACTTCGTCACCCGTGCCGGCATGTCGAAGGAGCTCTACCGCGCCGCATACACCTTCGTCGGCCACCTGCGCGGCGGCCTGGCGATGGCGACCGTGCTGGCGTGCGGCGGCTTCGGCGCGATCTGCGGATCGTCGATCGCCACCTCGGCGACGATGACCAAGGTCGCGTACCCGTCGATGCGCGCCCACCACTACGCCGACTACCTGGCGGCCGGCTCGATCGCCGCCGGCGGCACGCTCGGCATCCTGATCCCGCCGTCGACGCTGATGGTCATCTACGGGATCATCACCGACACCAGCATCGGCAAGCTGTTCGCCGCCGGCGTCCTGCCCGGCCTGGTCGCGATCGTCCTGCTGTGCCTCGCGGTCCAGTACATGACCTGGCGCGACCCGGAGGCGGGTCCGCGCGCCGAGCGGGCGAGCTGGCGCGAGCGGCTTGACGCGTTCAAGGACGTCTGGGCGGTCGCGGCGCTCTTTGTCATCGTCATGGGCGGCATCTACGGCGGCGTCTTCACCGCCACCGAAGGCGCCGGCATCGGCGCCTTCGGCGCCTTCGTCTTCGCGCTGCTGCGCCGGACGCTGACGCCCCGGGTGCTGTTCGAGGTGCTTGTCGAGAGCGCGCGGACGACGGCGATGCTGTTCATGATCCTGGTCGGCGCGCTCATCTTCACCAACTTCCTCAACTACACGACGATGCCGGGCGACCTGAAGACGCTGGTGCTGCGCTACTCGCTGCACCCGGTCGCCGTCATGGCGGCCATCTGCGTCATCTATGTCGTCCTCGGCACGGTGATGGAGGAGCTCTCGATCATCCTGCTCACGGTGCCGGTCTTCTTCCCGCTCGTCGTCAGCCTCGGCTTCGACCCGGTCTGGTTCGGCATCATCATCGTCGTCGTCGTCCAGATTGGCCTGATCAGCCCGCCGGTCGGCATGAACATGTTCGTCGTGAAGAACATGCTCCCCGAGATCGAGACGAAGGCGATCTTTCGCGGCGTCACGCCGTTCGTCGTCGCCGAGATCGTGCTGCTCGCCATCGTCGTCGCCTTCCCCTGGCTGAGCCTGGCGCTGCCGAGGATGATGAAGCTCTGAGGCGCGGTCCGGTTCAGTTCAAGCCGAGCAGGTGCGGCAGCCAGAGCGAGATCGCGGGCACGTAGGTGATCATCAGGAGGACGATGAAAAGCGCCACGAAGAACGGCATCATCGCCCGCGTCACCGCGCCGATCGACAACTTGGCGACGGCGCTGCCGACGAAGAGGACGGTGCCGACCGGCGGCGTGATCAGGCCGATGCCCAGGTTGACCATCATGATCATGCCGAAGTGCACCGGGTCGACGCCGAGCGTCTTCACCACCGGCAGCAGGATCGGCGTCAGGATCAGGATCAGCGGCGACATGTCCATCAGGCAGCCGAGGACGAGCAGAAGCACGTTCACCAGCATCAGGATCACGAGCTTGTTGTCCGACACGCTGGTGAAGAAGGTCGTGACCTTGAGCGGGATCTGCATCAGCGTCATCACGTAGCCGAAAGCCGCCGCGAAGCCGATCAGGATCATCACGATGGTCACCGTCTTGACCGTGCGGTGGACGAGCTTGGGCAGGTCGCGCCAGCGGTAGTCGCGGTAGACGAACATCGTCACGAAGAAGGCCCAGACGACGGCGATCGACGCCGACTCGTTGGCCGTGAAGACGCCCGACAAGATGCCGCCGAGGATGATGACCATCGTCATCAGGCCCCAGAGCGCCTCGATGCAGATCTTCAGCGCCTGGCGGAGCGGAATCACTTCGCCCTTGGGATAGTTCTCGCGGCGCGCGATGAAGAGGCAGAGGATGGCGAGCGTCAGGCCGAGCAGCAGGCCGGGCAGGACGCCAGCGACGAAGAGTGCGGCCACGGAGACGGAGCCACCGGCCGCGAGCGAATAGATCACCGCGTTGTGGCTCGGCGGGATCAGGATCGCCTGCACCGAACCGCTCACCGTCACCGCGGTGGCGAAGTCGCGCGGGTAGCCCTTGCGCTCCATCTCCGGGATCAGCACCGAACCGATCGAAGCAGTGTCCGCGACCGACGAGCCGGAGATCGCGCCGAAGAAGGTCGAGGCGAGGATGTTGACGAGCGAGAGGCCGCCGCGGATGAAGCCGACCAGCACGCCTGCGAAGGCGACCAGGCGGCGCGCCATGCCGCCCTCGGCCATGATCGCGCCGGCGAGGACGAAGAACGGGATCGCGAGGAGCGAGAACTTGTTGACCCCGGCCGCCATCTGGATCATCACCGCGTCGAGCGGCACCTCGATCCAGAGCGCGCCGGCGAGCGCGGCCAGACCGAGCGAGTACGCGACCGGCACGCCGACGACCATCAGCAGGAAGAAGCTGCCGAGCAGCACGAGCATGTCCATGGTGCGGGCTTTTCGTTCGCTGTCAGCTCGGCGTGTCGAGCGCCGGCACGTCGGCCTCGACGATGTTGACGACCGGCCGGTGCATCTGCGGCCCCAGCCACATCCGCTCGAGGACGAACAGCAGGGTGATGAAGCTGCCGATCGGGATCGCCGCGTAGGTCACGCCCACCGGCAGCCAGACGAGCTCGGCGATCGACTGGTGCCAGGTCTCGATGCACAGGCGCGTGCCGTAGAAGACGACGAACAGGCACGCCACCGCCATCAGGACGTCGACGAGGACCGCGCACGCGCTCTGCAGCGACACGGGCAGTCGCATCGTGAACATGTCGACGGCGATGTGGGCGTTGGCCCGGTAGGCGGCGGCGGCGCCGACGAAGGTGAACACCATCATCAGCAGGATCGCGATCGGCTCGGGCCACTGCGAGCCCGTGCCCAGCACGTAGCGCGTGAACACGCCCCAGGGAATGATCAGCGACATGGCGAGGATCGCCATGCCCGCGCTCCAGATGCTGGCCAGGTAGAGCGCGTCGAGCGCGGCCGAGGCAGCCGCGCCGCGCGGGGCGCGCGCGGCGTTCACTTCGTCGCTTCGATGCGCTTGATCAGCTCGCCGTAGGCCGCGCCGTACTTGGCGCGCACCGGCGCGGTCGCGTCGTAGAACGCCTTGTTGTCCATCTGGATGAACTCGACGCCGGCGGCCTTCAGCTTCACGTCGTAGTCGGCGACGCTCTTGTCCCAGAGCGCGCGCTGCTCGAGCTGCGCCTCGCGCGCGAACTTCTTCACCAGCGCCTGGTCGGCGGGCGAGAGCTTGTTCCAGGCGACCTTCGACATCACGAAGATCTCGGGGATGATGAGGTGGTTGGTCTGGCTGTAGTACTTCGCGCCGGTGCTGTAGTGGTTCGACGTGAAATAGCTCGGCGGATTGTTCTCGGCGCCGTCGACGACGCCGGTCTGCAGGGCGCTGAAGACCTCGCCGTAGCCCATCGAGATGCCGTTGCCGCCCATCGCGTTCATGGTGTCGACGAAGAGCGGGTTACCCATCATCCGGATCTTCTGGCCCTTCAGGTCGGCGGGCGTGCGCACCGGCTTCTTGGTGTAGAGGCTGCGCGAGCCGCCGTCCATCCAGCCGAGCGCGATCAGCTTGGCCGGCGAGGCGCTGATCTTGGCCAGCATCTCGTCGCCGATCGGGCCGTCGATGACGGCGCGCATGTGCGCCTCGTTGCGGAAAACGAACGGCATGTTGAAGACATTCACTTCGGGCACGACCGGGCCGATCGGGCCGAGCGAGGTGCGCAGGATGTCGATCGCGCCGACCTGGGTCTGCTCGATCATCTCCTTCTCGCCTCCGAGCACGCCGCCCGGGAACATCTTCAGCTTGATGCGGCCGTTGGTCGCTTTCTCGAGCTTGTCGCCCATGTGCTCGATCGCGACGACGTTCGGATAGCCGGCCGGATGAACGTCGGCGGCCTTGAGGGTCATGGTCTGCGCGCTCGCGGCGCCGGCGAGGCCGGCGAAGGCGGCGGCAAGCGCCCAGGAGAGCGGGCGGAAGAGTTGGTGTGCGGTCATGTCAGGTCTCCTTTGCTGTCGTAGGGGCCCCGGGTGACGAAGGCGCCCCCCTGGTGAATGGCTGCCGGATCGCGGCGATCCGGCAGCGGCTCGCGCGCCTCGAGGGCGGCGCGGAAGGGCTCGGAGCTGTCGCGTGGGCGATAGCCGACGTGCGAGGCGGACGTGTTGTCCCACCATGTCGTCGAGTTGTCCGACATCCCGTACACGACGCTGTGGCCGACCATGGGTGCGGTCAGTGCAGCGACGACCAGGCGCTCGAGATCGTCGTAGCTGAGCCAGGTGGCGAGCATGCGCCGATCCTTCGGCTCGGGGAACGACGAGCCGATGCGCAGGCACACGGTCTCGATACCGTAGCGGTCGAAATAGAAGCGCGACAGGTTCTCGCCGAACGCCTTCGACAGGCCGTAGTGGCCGTCGGGCCGCATCGGCTCCAGCGGCGAGACGACCTGATCCTGGCGATAGAAGCCGGTCACGTGGTTGGAGCTGGCGAAGACGATGCGCCTCGTGCCGTGCCGGCGCGCCGCCTCGTACAGGTTCCAGACGCCGACGATGTTGGCCTGCAGGATCGGCCCGAACGGACCTTCGACGGAGACGCCGCCGAGGTGGACGATCGCCGCCACGCCGTCGACAAGGGCGCTCACGGCGGCAGCCTCCTGCAGCGGCGTGACGACCGTCTCCTCGCCGTCACCAGCCGGGTCCATCGCCGCGATGTCGCTCAGACGCAGGACGCGGCAGAGGCGCTTCAGGCGCGGCCGCAGGACGCGCCCGAGCCCGCCGGCGGCGCCCGTCAGGAGCAGGCGCTCGAAGGGCGGCGCGGGCACGGCCGGAGTCGGGGACGAAGAGGTCGCCATGGGCCGCGATGGTCGACGCGGACCGGCACCGCGCCAATCCGCGAAAGCGCTCTTGCGCACAGTTGTCTGATGTCGTACAACAGTTCGCGACCAAGGATTAAGACCTCCATGAACGACTTCGCCCTCCTCGAACGACGCCGCCCGCGCAGCCTCGCGCTCGGAGTGGTCGAGGCGTTGTCGGACCGGATCCGCGACGGCCGCCTCGCGCCCGGCGGCAAGCTGGCGACCGAGGCTGCGCTGATGGCCGAGTTCGGGGTCAGCCGGACCGTCATCCGCGAGGCGCTCTCCAACCTGCAGGCATCGTCGCTGGTCGAGACGCGCCACGGCGTCGGCACCTTCGTCACCGGCCACGGCGACTCCGCCGTCTTTCGCATCCGCTCCGACCAGCTCGCGACCGTGCGCGACGTGATCGCGATGCTCGAACTGCGCATCGGCGTCGAGACCGAGGCCGCCGGGCTCGCTGCGCAGCGCCGTACCGCCGCCAACCTCGACACGATGCGCGAGGCGCTCGCCGCCTTCACGCACGCGGTCGAGGCCGGCCACGACGCCGTCGGGCCTGACTTCCGCTTCCACCTCGAGATCACCCGCTCGACGCAGAACGCGCATTTCGAGAGCCTGGTGCAGACCTTCGGCACGGCGATCATCCCGCGCGCGCGGCTCGATCCTTCGGCCGCGTCGGTCGACGAGCGCCAGGCCTACCTGCGCCGCGTCAACGCCGAGCACGGCTCGATCCTCGACGCCATCGCCGGCAAGGACAGCGAGGCGGCGCGGGCAGCGATGCGCACCCATCTGGCGAACAGCCGCGAGCGGCGCCGGCGCGCCGCGAGCCTGCGCTGACCGAATCGTCCGATGACCGAAGCCGACACGCCCCGCGTCGAGTCCGTCCGCTGCATCCCGGTCGCGGGCCACGACAGCATGCTGCTCAACCTGAGCGGCGCGCACGCACCGTTCTTCACCCGCAACCTGGTCGTCATCAGCGACACGGCCGGGCGCATCGGCGTCGGCGAAGTGCCCGGCGGCAGCGCCATCGCCAGCGTCGTGGCCGAGTCGCAAGCGCTCCTCGCCGGCCGCAGGATCGGCGAGCTGCGCGGCCTCCTGGCCGAGGTCGAACGCCGCTTCGCCGACCGCGACCGTGGCGGCCGCGGCGCCCAGACCTTCGATCTGCGAACCACCGTGCACGCCGTCACCGGCCTCGAGTCGGCCCTGCTCGACCTGCTCGGCCAGCACCTGGGCGTGCCGGTGTCGGCTCTCCTCGGCGAGGGCCGGCAGCGCGAGAGCGTGCCGGTGCTCGGCTATCTCTTCTACGTCGGCGACCGGCGCCGCGGCGATCTGCCGTACCGGCGCGACGCCGAGGGCGACGACTGGATCGTGCAACGCGACGAGCCCGCGCTCGACGCCGCCGCGATCGTCCGGCTCGCCGAAGCCGCGCAGGCGCGCTACGGCTTCACCGACTTCAAGCTGAAGGGCGGCGTGCTCGCCGGCGACGCCGAGGTCGAGGCGGTGACGGCCCTGCACGAGCGCTTCCCGGAGGCACGCATCACGCTCGATCCGAACGGCTGCTGGTCGCTCGCCGAGGCGACGCGATTGATGCGCCCGTGCCGCGAGATCCTCGCCTATGCGGAAGATCCGTGCGGCGCCGAAGGAGGCCTCTCGGGCCGCGAGGTGATGGCCGAGTTCCGGCGCGCGACCGGCTTGCCGACGGCGACCAACATGATCGCCACCGACTGGCGCCAGCTGGTCCACGCGCTCTCGCTCCAGGCCGTCGACATCCCGCTCGCCGATCCGCACTTCTGGACCATGGCCGGCTCGGTGCGCGTCGCCCAGACCTGCCGCGACTGGGGCCTCACCTGGGGTTCGCACTCGAACAACCACTTCGATGTCTCGCTGGCGATGTTCACGCACGTCGCCGCGTCGGCGCCGGGCCGCATCACGGCGATCGACACGCACTGGATCTGGCAGGACGGCGAGCGGCTGACGAAGGAGCCGCTGCGGATCGAAGGCGGCGCGGTCCGCGTGCCGACCGCGCCGGGCCTGGGCGTCGAGCTCGACATGGACGAGGTCGCCCGCGCCCACGCGCTCTACCTCGAGCACGGCCTGGGCGCGCGCGACGACGCCGCGGCCATGCAGACCCTGATCCCCGGCTGGCGCTTCGACGCCAGGCGACCGGCGCTGGTGCGCTGAGGCCCCCTTCACGACGAGACGACGGAGACGACCTGACCATGACGACTGTCTTCCCGACCGCCCGTCGCGCGGCGCTGCTTGCCGGGCTGTCGTTGGCCTTCGCGCCGCACCTCGCGGGCATCGCGGGCGAGAAGGCGACGGGCGCGAAGTGGACCTACATCCCGTACAAGGGCGGCTCGCAGGCGATCGGCGACACGGTCGCCGACCAGACCCAGGTGGTCATGAACGGCATGCTCGCGACGCTCCCCTTCGTGCAGTCGGGCAAGCTCAAGGTGCTGGGCGTGTCGAAGGCGACGCGCGTGCCGCTACTGCCGGACGTGCCGACGATCGCCGAGCAAGGCGTTCCCGGCTTCGAGTCGGGCACCTGGCAAGGCCTGCTCGTGCCCGCCGGCACGCCGCCCGACGTCGTCGCGCGCCTCTCGGCCGAGCTGGCGCGGATCATCCGCTCGCCGGAGATCCGCTCGCGCCTCACGTTGCAGGGCGCCGAGGTCTACACGATGTCGCCGCCGGAGTTCGCCACGTTCTTCGCCAAGGAACAGAAGCGCTGGGCCGACGTCGTCGCCGGCGGCGGCGGCGGCGGCGTGAAGATCGAGTGATTCCGAGGGAGAGACGATGACCCGACCCGACGCCTACCGCGCCTTTCCGAACGCCTTCCGCAAGCGCCTGATCGCCGGCGAGACCCTGATCGGCTGCTGGTGCTCGCTCGCCAACCCGATCACCACCGAGGTGCTCGGCATCGCCGGCTTCGACTGGCTGCTGCTCGACGGCGAGCACTCGCCCAACGACGTCACCACCTTCATCCCGCAGCTGATGGCGCTGAAGGACAGCGCGAGCGCGCCGGTCGTGCGGCCGTCGTGGAACGAGCCGGTGGAGATCAAGCGGCTGCTCGACGCCGGCTTCTACAACTTCCTCGTACCCTTCATCCAGACCGCCGACGACGCGCGCCGCGCCGTCGCGGCAACGCGCTATCCGCCGGCCGGCATCCGCGGCGTCTCGGTCTCGCAGCGGAGCAACCGCTTCGGCACGGTGCCCGGCTACTTCCGCGACATCAACGAGCAGATCAGCGTGATGGTGCAGATCGAGAGCCGCGCCGGCCTCGCCGCCGCGGGCGAGATCGCAGCAGTCGACGGCGTCGACGGCATCTTCGTCGGCCCGTCCGACCTCGCAGCCGGCTTCGGCCACCTCGGCCACTCCGATCACCCGAGCGTGCAGGCGGCGATCGCACAGGTGTTCGACGTCGCCAAGGCGGCGGGCAAGCCGGTCGGCATCCTCGCGCCGGCCGAGGCTGACGCACGCCGCTACCTGGCGATGGGCGCGACCTTCGTCGCCGTCGGCAGCGACCTCGGCGTCTTCAGGAATGCGACGCAGCAGCTCCGTGACCGGTTCGCGCGAAGCGACTGAGCCAGCCGAGCATCTCGTCGAGCTCGTTCGACTTGTCGAAGACCGTGGTCGCGCCGAGCTCCAGGCACTTGGCGCGCATCTCCGGCGTGGCGTGATTGCTGAGGACGATCCTCTTCGGCTCCTCTGACAGCGATGCGAGAGCTTTCAGGACGCCGAGGCCCGAGCCGCTTTTCAGGAAGATATCGATGATCACCAAGTCGCAGGCGTCGCGCTCGCGTTGCAGCCAGGCGATCGCGGCCGCTTCGTTGTCGGCGCAGCCTGCGATCTCGACCGAAGCGCTCTCGCGCAGAGCCTCGACCAGGTTCTCGCGGATGATCGAGCTGTCCTCGACGAGAAAGATCCTGACTGTTTCCATCGGCCGATTCTGGAGGGGAGCACACGGGCGCGCCCATCGGCCTGCGCGCGAGGGCGCCGTCGGGATCGGCGAGCCGGTGAAGTCGGAATCGTCCCACGTCCGCGCCGTCGCTCGGGCGCGCCGCAGCTCTACGCCGTCCGGCCTTCGTAGCGGTCGCGGCCCTGCGAGAGGACGCGGATCTTGGCGTCGGCGATCGGGCGCTTGAGCATCCAGAAGCCACAGTCGGGATGGATGTACTTCACCCGACCGGCGCCGAGCATCGCCTCCGCGCGCTCGATCGCGCGCGCCACCGCGTCGACGGACTCGACCTCGTTGGCCTTGATGTCGACGACGCCGAGGCCGAAGCCGATCTCGGGCCGGAGATCCTTGAACACCGCGAGCTCCTCGGGCGGCCGGTGCGCGCATTCGAGCACGACGTGGTCGGCATGGAGCGCGTTGAGGTAGCGCATCAGCTGCTCCCACGTGCCGTGCTGGACGCTCTGCCCACCGTAGTTGCCGAAGCACAGATGCACCGCCGCCTTGGTCTTCACCGCATCGAGCACCCGGTTGATCGCCGACGCCGCCCACTCCCACTCCTCGGGATGCCCGGGCAGGTTGGCCTCGTCGATCTGGACGACGTCGGCGTCGAGGTGCTTGACCTGCTGCGCGAGCACGTCGGCGAGCGCGTGGGCGAGCTCGGGCGTGTCCGCGTAGTGCCGGTTCAGGAGCGTCTTGGCCAGCATGTGCGGGCCGGTGACGGTGAACTTGAAGGTGTGGGTGGCGAGCGCCGCCGCGCGCTGGCAGGCGAGCGGCAGGTCGAGCGTGCCGCTCGAGACCGGGCCCTCGACGACGCCGGGCGGGCGGGTGCGAAAGCGCATGCCCGGCAGCGACCGGTAGGCCATGACCTCGTCGAAAGTCATCTCGTAGCGCACGCCCTGCATCGGCCGGACGAAGTACTCGATCATCCCGTTGGTCTCGGGATGGTTGATGTCGAAGCGGTACAGCTCGCCGTCGCAGACCACGTCGACGCCGGCCGACTCCTGGGTCGCGATGACGACCCGGGTCGCGTCGATCAGGCCCTGCTCGGACGGCGTCGCGACCAGCCACTCCGGCACCGGATAGGAGCCGACGACGGTCGTCTTGATGCGCGGCCCGGCGGTCACGGTCGCGTCCTCCTCACTTCGTCATCTTGATCGAGCGGTCGAGAAACTCGTTGGTGTACGCGGTCTTCACGTCGTACGGCGCGTCGAGTCCGATGTAGGTCTTGACCAGCTCGTAGTCGGCGGCCATGCGCGCGTCGTCGAGAATGCCGAGCGCCGTGCCCTTCGAGTACTTGTCGCTCATCAACACCTCGACCAGCTTCCAGTTCTGCATCTCGTTGTCGAACTGGAGCGCGCCGTTGGCGTCGATCAGCGCCTGCACGCACGGGTTCGGCGTCGCGACGCAGGCGGCGAACGCCTTCTGCGTCACCTTGACGAAGGCTGCGACCGTCGCCTTGTTCTTCTTCAGGTAGTCGCCGTTGACGATCACCGTGTTGCCGTAGGTATTGAGGCCCGCGTCCTTCCAGGCGACGAAGCCCAGGTCGTCGCCGAGCTCCTTCTGGAAGATGTGGTGGATGTTGTAGAACGAGGTCGTCGCGTCGATCGACTTCGCCTTCAGCGCGGCGAGCTTGGAGTTGGCGTCGATGTTGACCCACGTCACCGAATTCGCGTCGATGCCGTTGGCCTTGGCGAGCGCCGGCCAGATCGTGCGCGCACCGTCGCCGGCCGGGTTGCCGATCTTCTTGCCGGCGAGGTCCTTCACCGACTTGATGCCCGAGCTCTTCAGCCAGTAGAGGCCCTGCGGCGAGTTGGCGTAGACGTTGAAGACGCCGACGGTGTCGGCGCCCTTGCCGCGCAACGTCAGCGCATTGGGCATGTCGGCCAGGCCGATCTGGTTCGCGCCGGCGGCGACCTTCTGCACCGCCACGGCCGAGCCCTTGCCGGGCTCGAGGTTGACATCGAGGCCGGCGTCCTTGTACCAGCCCATCTTCTTGGCGTAGTAGTACGGCGCGTGGTCGCCGCCCGGCACCCAGTTGAGGATGAAGTCGATCTTTTGCTGGGCGAACGCGGGGGCGGCTGCCGCCGCGGCGGCAGCGGCGACGGCGATCAGGGCGAGGCGGCGGAGCATGGGCATGTCGATTCCTGAAGACGTGGAGGCACCAGCGGTCAGTCTAGCGACGACCCCCGCGACGCCGGGAGAGCAATGACCCCGATGGATCGGCTGCGGCCGGGTCGCGGCCCTATGATCGGCGCGGCCTGTCAGCCCGGTCTTTCGCCACGTTCCGTCGCCCGCCGATGAGCCCTTCACCGAACCGCTGGTCGCGCCCGACGATGGCCGTGGCCTCGCACCTGGCGCTGCTGCTCGTTTGGTATCTGTTCGTCAAGTTCGGCGACGTGCCGAAGTTCGTCATGCCGTCGCCGATCGACACCGCGAAGACGCTGGCCGCGGCGAACTACAACTGGTGGGGCAACGTGCTGGTCACGGCGACCGAGATCTATGGCGGCTACCTGATCGCTCTCGTCGTCGGCGTGCTGCTCGCGCTCGCCTTCACGTGGTCGAAGTCGCTCGAGGCGCTGATGATGCCGCTGCTCGTGAGCCTCAACATGATCCCCAAGGTCGCGCTCGGGCCGCTGATCATCGTCTGGTTCAAGTACGGCGTCGTGCCGAACATGCTGATCGCGTTCTCGATCTGCGTCTTCCCGATCCTGCTCACGACGGTACGGGGGCTGCGCGAGGTCGAGCCCGACCTGCTCGACCTGGTGAAGAGCTTGAAGGGATCGCGCTGGCAGACCTTCACCAAGATCCAGCTGCCCGGTGCGCTGCCGTACATCTTCTCGGGCATGAAGGTGGCCGCGATCCTCGCCGTCGCCGGTGCGATCGTCGGCGAGTTCCTGAGCTCCGACAAAGGGCTCGGCTACCTGATGCTGCAGGTCCAGGTGACCCTCGACACCGCCGCGATGTTCATGGCGGTGCTGCTGATCACCGCCATCGGCATGGTGCTCTACGGCGCGGTGCTGCTCCTCGAACGCTGGCTCGTCGTTCCGGATGCGCGTGTCGGCTGAGATGCAGACCGAGCCCTTCATCCACCTCGAGAACGTCGCCAAGACCTACGGCACTGGTGCCGCTGCGCACCTCGCGATCTCGAACGCGACCTTCGACGTGATGCCGGGCGAGCTCGCCTGCCTCGTCGGCCCGTCGGGCTGCGGCAAGAGCACGCTGCTGAAGATCCTCGCCGGGCTCCATCCACACGACGGCGGTACCGTGACGATCGGCTCGCCGTCAAATCCGTTCGATCCGACCAAGGACATCGGCATGGTGTTCCAGCAACCGCTGCTGCTGAAATGGCGCACGATCATCGACAACGTCCTCCTGCCGGCCGAGATCCTCGGCCTGCCGATGAAGGAGAGCCGCGAGCGCGCCAAGGACCTGCTCGCGCTCGTCGGCCTCGCCGGCGCGGCGGCCAAGCGCCCCTACGAGCTCTCGGGCGGGATGCAGCAGCGCGCCTCGATCGCGCGCGCCCTCGTCCACGATCCCAAGCTCGTTCTCATGGACGAGCCCTTCGGCGCCCTCGATGCGCTGACGCGCGAGAAGATGAACCTCGAGCTCCTGCGCATCTGGAAGGAATCCGGGAAGACGATCCTCTTCGTCACCCACGGCATCTCCGAGGCGGTGTTCCTCGGAACGCGCGTCGTCGTCTTCACTGCCGGCCCGGCGCGCATGGCCGACGACTTCGAGATCGACCTGCCGCATCCGCGCACGCTCGACATGAAGACGCACGAGGCCTTCGGCGTCTACACGCGCCGCATCTACAAGCTGCTCGGGATGGAGTGAGCCGTCGGCTCACTCCATCCTTCGGATACCGGCCTGCTCCCGCCCCAACCCCTCCCTCCGAGAAGGAGGGGCCGGCCCCGCTGGGGCCGCTTTCACGACACGCGCATCTTCAGCGCGTGGTCGTAGGGCAGCGCCGGCGTCGCGAACTCGACGCCGTTCTTCACGTAGTGCAGCGCGCAGGCGCGCCGCCAGCGCGGGCTGTGGTTGGGCCCCGACTGGTGGAAGGTGTTGCCGTGATGGAAGCTCACGCCGCCCTTTCGCACCGGCGCTGGCGTCATCGGCTGCTTGTCGAGCACCGCCGGCGGCAGCTGCAGGTTGAACGGTTCGGCCTCCGGCGCAACGTGGCCGTAGACCGGGCCGGCGTTGCTGCCGTCGCCGAAGTAGAGGCAGCCGTTCTCGAGCGTCGCGTCGTCGAGCGCGATCCACGCGGTGACGATGCCGTCGCGGTCGGTCGGGCCGAAGTAGAAGTTGTCCTGGTGCGCCGGCTTCGGGCCGCCGCCTTCGGGCGGCTTGAAGAAGATCTGGCTGAAGTACACCGACACGCCCGCGCCGAGGATGGCCTCGACCAGCGCGACGAGCCGCGGATCGCGTGCCAGCGCCTCGACCGCCTTGCGATGCGCGTGCGGGTTGTCGAGCTTTCTCAGCACGGTCTTCGCCTTCACGCCGCCGTCGACGTACCACGCGCGCTGCTCCGGCGGCAGCCCAGCGAGGCAGGATTCGCCCCAGGCCTCGATGTCGGCGATGACCGCGTCGGTCTCCGCCGCGCCGAAGACTCCGTTGACGGTGAGATGGCCCTGGTGGCGATAGAACGCGAGATCGATCGCGTCGATCGGCGCCGCGGTCCGCGCCACCATCACGACGCGTCCCCGGTCCAGGACGACTCCGCCATCGGCGCTGTCGTCGACAGGTCGGGCACGACCGCGCTGCCGAAGCCCGGGCACTCGAGCGAGCCGAGCGCGAGCCGACCGCCGACGATGCTTAGCCGAACGTGCCGGTCCTCCTCGACGTAGAGGTCCGGGTGGGCCTGCAGGAAGGCGAGGCTCTCGCCCTGCGGCCGACCTGCGAATCCGTCGATGAAGTGGTGGCCATTCCTCTCGACGTCGGCCAGGCCGAGCAGCGAGACGAGCGCCAGATCCTGCTGGACGGCCAGGCCGGCCTGCGTCGTCAGGTCTTCGCCCGAGAGGAAGAACGAGCCTTCGGCGCCTTCGGCGTTCCAGGTGCGGCAGCGCGCCAGGTTGACGAGCGACTTGTAGAAGCCCTTGCAGTCCTTCGACGAGACGCCGCCGTAGCCGAGCGCGCGGGCGCGCAGGAACGAGTCGATCTCGCCGTCCGACTCGTCGATGATCACGGGCCTGAGGCGCGCCAGCGCGGCGATGCTGCGCGAGAGCGCCGCCTGGCGCTTGATCGGCTGCTCGATGAAAAGCGTCGCCGCGCAGAGCTTCTGCAGCACCGGCTCGGCCTCCATCGCGCTCCAGAGCTCGACGACCGACTCGACGTCGTCGTACTGCTCGTTGCCGTCGAGCGTGACGTGCAGCGGCCCGGCGATGCCGTCGAGGACCGAGGCGATGCGCGTCAGCCGGTCGAGGTCGGCGCGCCGGTCGCCGCTCACCTTGAGCTTGAAGCAGCGCTGCCCGTAGCGGCGCACGACCTCCTCGAGCGTCTCCGGGAGGCCGTCGTTGACGCGATCGGCGATCGCCTGGTCGCCGGCCGTGATCGGATCGACGAGGCCGACGGTGTGCCGGGCCTCGATGCTGTCCGACGGCACCAGGCCGGCGAGGAAGGCGGTGAAGTCGAAGTCGCCGAGATCGGCGATGACCGGATGCGGAATCATTCCGGCGAGGTTGCTGCGCATCGCCGTCCAGAAGCTGACGCCGTGCAGGCGGCAGACGGCGTCGAGCACGGCGCGATCGACGAGCGCGTTGCCGAAGCTCGCGACCAGCGGCGGCAGGCCGAGCTCGCGGCCGGCGCGGATCTGGTGGCGGTAGTTGTCGGCGAAGAGATCGAACGGCGTGGACGGCGTCGCGTCCTTGTACGCTTCGGCGGCGAGCTCGATCGCGCGGCGCAGCTGGTCCTGGTTCTGCGCGTCCGAGAGCGCCGGGTTCTTGTCGAACCACTTCGCCGCCAGCATCTCGGCCGCGTAGCCGAAGCCCTCGCGACCGTCGTCGAGGCGCAGCTGCACGCGCACGTAAGCCTGAATGCTCTCGGTGACGGTGATGACGCCGAAGCGGAACGGCAGGCGCAGCCTGAACGGCTGTTCGAAGCCTTCGACGCCGAGCACGGTGACCCTGGGTGCGTGCGGCGGCGGCGCGATCATCAAGGGCGGTTCCCTTCAGGCGAGCCAGCGCTCGAGGTGGGCCGCGACGAAGGCGTCGTCGGCGAGGTCGGCGTGCTCGCGCACGACGCGATCGATCGCCTCGCGCTGTCCGCGGCCGAGGCCTTCGTCCGGATCGAGGCAATCGATGCGCTCGAGCAGCCCCTGCCGGCGCAGCACCTCGTGGCAGCCGGCGATGCAGCCCTGGAAGTCGTTGGCGACGTCGAAGAAGGCGCTGTTGCAGTCGGTGACGCGGCTGTCGAGCGCGAGCAGATCGACGTCGATCGCGCCGCTCGCCTCGTGCTGGCGCACCGCCGCCTTGCAGCGCTCGAGCAGATCGACCGCGCCCCTGGTCCACACCGACCAGTGGCCGAGCAGGCCGCCTCGGAATCGCACGCTCACGGGCGCTTCGTCGCGCATCGCGACGAAGGGCGTGACGAGATCGAGGACGATGTGGTCGTCGTTGCCGGTGTAGAGCGCGACGCGTTCCTCGGCTCGCGCCGCGACGAGGCCGCGCACGACGTCGATCGTGCGGTAGCGGTTGAACGGCGCGACCTTGATCGCAACGACGTTGTCGAGCGCGGCGAAGCGGGTCCAGAACGGGACGCCCAGTTCCAGGCCACCGACCGCCGTCTGCAGGTAGAAGCCGATCAGCGGCATCTCGCGCGCCACCGCTTCGCAGTGCAGCAGCAGCTCGTCGTCGCTCGCGCCCTTGAGCGCGGCCAGGCTCAGCAGCACGGCGTCGTAGCCCAGGCCGCGCGCGAGGCGCGCTTCGGCGACGGCCTGCAGCGTCAGGCCGCAGGCGCCGGCGACGAGCACGGGTCGGGTCGCGCCGGCCTCGGGCAGGCGCTTCCAGTCGCGCGCGGTCTCGGCGGCGATCCGGAGCACGTCCTCGAACAGGCCCGCCTCGCGGATCGCGAACTGGGTCGTGTGGACGCCGACCGCGAGGCCGCCGGCACCGGCGTCGAGGTAGTAGCGCGCGAGGGCGCGCTGGCGCCGGCGATCGAGCCGGCGATCGACGTCGAGCGCGAGCGGGTGGGCGGGGATCGCGAGGCCCGAGAAGAGGCGCTCGCGCAGGTCAGCGGCGGCAGGCGGCGCCACGTCAGCCGAACTCCGGCCCGGCCAGCGCGAACATGCGCAGGTCGGCCTTGAGGAGCGCGCCGTCGCCGAGCGCCATGCGCACGAACGAACGCTGGCGCGTGAAGCCGTGCTGCTCGAGACGCTGCGCCAGCGTCGACGCGCGCTCCGGCACGTCGATGAAGACGGGACCCGCGGTCGATGCGAGCGCGGTCTCGACGAGCGACAGCGCGTCGGCCGTGCGTGCCGCGACGACGGGGCCGATGTGCGTCGCGCGACGGCCGGCGCGCGCGATCACGAAGCCGTCGCGCGTCGACGCGAGCCAGGCGCGCGAGCCCGGCCGGGCGACCAACGACCGCAGCAGCGTGCCGCGACCGACGCGCTGCGCCGCGCCGTCGAGCGCGACCAGCTCGTCGACGTCGGCGCCGCGGCGCGCGTCGAACGGGCCGTCCACGGCGCCGCGCCGCGTCGCCACGACGGGCTGCGCGCCGGTGTCGGCGCGCTCCCAGCGTTCGAACGCGAAGCCGGCCGCGAAACCGCTCCGGCGATAGACCTCGGCACCGGCCGGCGTGGCGTCGAGGATCGGCACGCGGCCTCCGCGCCGGAGCGCGCCGACGCAGGCCTCGAGCAGGCTGGTCGCGAGGCCGCGATGACGGTGCGCGTCGTCGACGAGGACCATCGAGATCCAGCCGAAGCCGCGGTCGTACGGAAGGGCGGCGGCCGTCGCGACGACCCGGCCGGCGTCGTCGCGCCTGCCGAAGACCTCGCTTTCGGTCATGAAGAAGGTCCAGTCGTCGGCGTTCTGGTTCCAGCCGGCGGCGTCCGACAACGCGAGACCGCCCGCGACGTCGGCGACGCCGAGGCGGTCGATCGCGAGCGCGTCAGAAGTCGCCATCGCGGACCTCGAACTTGGTCGGCTTGCCGAAGCTCGTGCCGCCCGAGCGCACCCAGTCGGCGACCCAGTCGAGCATGCGGCCGAGCGGCACGAGGGGATAGCCGAAGAGCGCGGCGGCCGCGGTCGTGTCGGAGAGCAGCGCCGTCTCGGCCTCGCTGCCCGAGACCTTCGCCTCGACGCCGAGCCGGTGCGCCAGCTCGCGGGCGAGCCAGCGGATCGAGATCGTCTCCGGACCGGTGACGTTGATCGGCGTCGTCGGCGTCGTGCAGCGGGCGAGGCAGCGCAGCACCTGGGCGTTGGCGTCGCCCTGCCAGACGACGTTGACGTGGCCCATCGTGACGTCCACCGTCTCGCCGCGATGGACCTTCGACGCGATGTCGAAGATCACGCCGTAGCGCATGTCGATCGCGTAGTTGAGGCGCACGATCCGGCCCGGCGTGCCGTGGCGTGCCGAGAAGTGCTCGAACATGCGCTCGCGGCCGAGACACGACTGCGCGTAGTCGCCGACCGGCGCCGGCACCATGCGCTCGTTCGCGCCGGCACTGCCGACGGCCGTGAGTCCGTAGACGTTGCCGGTCGAGAAGGCGACGATGCGGGAGCGCCGACAGCGCTCGGCGACGAGCGCCGGCACGTGGACGTTCATCGCCCAGGTCAGGCCGGGATTGCCGGTCGCGCCGAACTTGTGCCCGGCGGCGAAGATCACGTTCGGCGCCTCGGGCAGGGCCTCGACGGCGGCGCGGTCGAGCAGGTCGCAGGCGATCGTCTCGATGCCGTCGGCGGCGAGCCGGTCGCGCACCGCCGGATCGCTGAAGCGCGCGACGCCGACGACGCGCCGCCCGGGTGTCGCGCGCTTGG
Source organism: Burkholderiales bacterium (assembly GCA_038236565.1). Classification (GTDB taxonomy): domain Bacteria; phylum Pseudomonadota; class Gammaproteobacteria; order Burkholderiales; family Burkholderiaceae_C; genus Schlegelella_A. The sequence continues at coordinate 53,529 of JBBRZP010000001.1, forward strand.
CGAGGCGCGCCAGCGTCGGCCCCATCTTGCCGGCGACGCCGAGGATCATCAGGTCGCCCTCGACGCGTGACAGCTCCTCGACGAGGACGCGGCTCGGCCGGGTCAGGAAGTCGTCGAGCTCGGCGACCGTGGCGAAGCGGTCGGGGAGCGCCGAGGGGTCGAGGAGGTCCACGTCCGGATTCAGGCAGAAGGCCGGTCGAGTTTAGCGGCCGCACCGGCGGCGCACGCCGCGATCGCGCAAGTTGCTACCCTTGGCGACGCGACTGAACGGGAGACCAGCGCCATGGCGACGGAGAAGATCGTCCGCATCGGCGGAGCGTCCGGCTTCTGGGGCGACAGCCGCGTCGCCGCGCCGCAGCTCGTCGCTTCGGGCGGCGTCGACTACCTGGTGTTCGACTATCTGGCCGAGACGACGATGGCGATCCTCGCCGCGGCACGGATGAAGGACCCGGCTCTCGGCTACGCCACCGATTTCGTCGAGGTCGCGATGCAGTCCGTGCTGGGCGAGATCGCAGCACGCGGCATCAAGGTCGTGAGCAACGCCGGCGGCATCCATCCCCAGGCGTGCGCGGCGGCGCTCGAGGCGCGGATCGCCGCAGCGGGGCTCTCGCTGCGGGTCGCGGTTGTCGACGGCGACGACGTCAGCGCGCTCGTCCCCGCGCTCGCGGCGCGCGGCGTGCGCGACATGGAGAGCGGCGAGCCGCTGCCGGCGCGCGTCGCGAGCGCCAACGCGTATCTCGGTGCGCTGCCGATCGCGCGTGCGCTCGCCGCCGGCGCCGACATCGTCGTCACCGGCCGCGTCGTCGACAGCGCGCTCGTCCTCGGCCCGCTGATGCACGAGTTCGGCTGGCGCGCCGACGCCTTCGATCTCCTCGCCGCCGGCAGCCTCGCCGGCCACATCGTCGAGTGCGGCTGCCAGGCGACCGGGGGCCTCTTCACCGACTGGGAATCGGTGCCCGACTGGGCGCACATCGGCTATCCGATCGCCGAATGCCGCGCCGACGGCATGTTCGACATCGTCAAGCCGGCCGGCACCGGCGGGCTGATCGCGCGCGCGGCGATCGCCGAGCAGCTGCTCTACGAGATCGGCGATCCGGGCGCCTATGTGCTGCCCGACGTGATCTGCGACTTCCGCGCGGTCGTCATCGAACAAGTCGACGCCCAGCGGGTGCGGGTCAGCGGCGCGCGCGGGCTCGCGCCGACCGACACGTACAAGGTCTCGGCGACGACGCGGCAGGGCTATCGCTCGGCGGGGACGCTCGTCATCGTCGGCATCGACGCGGTCGCGAAGGCCGAGCGCACCGGCCGGGCGATCGTCGAGCGCACGCGCGAGCTGCTGCGCGCGGAGGGCCTCGCCGACTTCACCGCGACGCACATCGAGGTGATCGGCGCGGAGAGCTCGTACGGGCCGCATGCGCGCACGCGCGCCAATCGCGAGGTGATGCTGCGCGTCGTCGCCGACCATGCCGACCGGCGCGCGCTCGACATCTTCGCGCGCGAGATCGCGCCTGCGGGCACGTCGTGGTCGCCGGGAACGACCGGTCCGGGCGCCGGCCGCCCTAGCGTCTCGCCTCTGATCAAGCCGTTCTCGTTCCTGATCGACAAGAGCGAGGTGCAGGCGCGTCTCGCGCTGGCCGGCATGCACGAGGCGGTGCCGATCGCCAGGCACGGCGGCACGGTGCCGACGCCACCGCGCGGCGATGCGCCGGCCCCCCGCGATCTCGTCGTTCGCGGTGCCGAGCCCACGGAAGCCGTGCCGCTGATCCGCCTCGCGTGGGCGCGCAGCGGCGACAAGGGAAACCTCTCCAACGTCGGCGTCGTCGCGCGCCGGCCGGAGTGGCTGCCGCTGCTGTGGGACGTGCTCACGCGGGAACGCGTCGGCTCCTATCTCGCCCATCTCGTGCACGGCGAGGTCGAGCGCTTCCGGCTGCCCGGCATCGCGGCGATCAACTTCGTCCTGCACGACGCGCTCGACGGCGGCGGCCCGGTGTCACGACGGCTCGATCCGCTCGGCAAGGGCATGGCGCAGATCCTTCTCGACATGCCGATCGAGGTGCCGCTCTCGATGATCGCGGACTGAACCGGACGCACGCCGCACAGGGCGAGCGACGTGCCCGATGCGCTAGTGACTAGCCCTGATTGCGGCACCGGACGTTCCTCCTAAGCTCGTCCGGTCGATGTGCTGCTGCACGTCTTTCCCGACACGATCCGCCGGAATGACCGGCGGACACACTGGAGACCCACCTTGAACATTCAGCGCCTGCTGGCGGCTGCGCATGCGGCCGTCCTAGCTTCCCTGGTCCTGTCCGCCTGCGGCGGCGGCGACGACAACACCAATGTCGGGCCGACCAGCGGCATGACGATCACCACCCTGTCCAACCGCGCCGACCTCGTGAGCGGCGGCTCGGCCCTGGTCGAGATCAGGACGCCGGGCTTCGTGCTGCCGGCCACGCTCAAGGTCGATCGCGATGGCACCGACATCTCGGCGGCGTTCTCGCAGCAGGCGAGCGGACGGATCATCGGCGTCGTCACCGGCCTGAAGACCGGCGCGAACGTCATCACCGCGAAGGCGACCGACGGCAGCATCGTCGGCGCACAGCTCGTCATCACGAACCATCCGATCGGCGGACCGGTGCTGCTGTCGGCACAAGCCGGCCCGTGGGTCTGCGCGACACCGGTGCCCGTCGTCGCCGTCGGCAACACGCCGGCGTCGAACGCCAGCGGCCTGTCGACGGCAGCGACCGACGCGCAATGCAACATCGCCACCGAATACAAACTTTGGTATCGCACGAAGACCGCGGTCAGCACGAACAACGGTGTCGACGGGCTGTGCGTGTTCGTCCTGCCCGATCCGACGCCGACGATCGCCGTGCCCAACCCGACGACGCCGGCGAACTCTTGCTTCCAGCCCTACGTCGCCGGCACCACCGCGGCCGCATCGGTCGCTTCCACGACCACGTCGCACGGCGTGACGGTGCCGTACATCGTGCGCGTCGAACGCGGCACGCTCAACCGCGGCATCTACGACATCGCGGTGCTGTTCGATCCGACCGCTCCGGCGTGGACCGCGACCAAGCCGCAGGCCCAGTGGAACGGCAAGCTGCTCTACACCTACGGCGCCTCGACCGGCCAGCCGCGCCAGCAGTTCCGCACCGAGCAGAACTGGGCGATAGGCTTCTTCAACGACTTCCGCGCCGGCGACGACACCGCGCTCCGGCTCGGCTACATGGTCGCCGACAACAGCGTCACCGACTCGCTCTACAACTCCAATCGCGTCCTCGTCGCCGAGACGACGATGATGATGAAGGAGCGCATCGTCAACAGCTACGGCGAGATCAGGTACACGATGGCCAACGGCTGCTCGGGCGGCTCGATCAACCAGAACACGGTCGCGTCGATCTACCCGGGGCTGCTCGACGGCATCCAGCCCAGCTGCGACTACCCCGATTCGATCACCACCGGCATCGAGGTCAGCGATTGCGTGCTGCTCGTCAACGCCTACGTCAAGCCCGAGTGGACAGCGCTGATGGCCGGCCTGACGCAGCCGCAGATCGACGCCAAGAAGGCGGCCATCAACGGCCATCGCAACGCGATCGGCTGCCACGGCTGGAACAACGCTTTCGGCACCGGCGGCAAGCCGGGCAACTATGTCTTGCAGGCGGTCGTTACTGCGACCGGTGTGATTGCGCCGTTCGGGGCTGCGAAGAACAACTGCAACCTGCCGGCCGCGCTCGTCTACGACCCGGTGACCAACCCGACCGGCACGCGCTGCGGCGATTCCGATGCGTCGGCCGCCGTGTGGGGAACGACGACCGGCCTGACCGGCGCAACGAGCTTGCGCGCCTTGACGACCAACGACAACGTCGGCGTGCAGTACGGCTTCAAGGCCTTGCTCGCCGGAGCAATCACGCCCGAAGAGTTCGTGGTCCTGAACGAGAAGATCGGCGGCACCGACGTCGACTCGAACCTCACCGCGGCGCGCTCGGTCGCCGATGCGGCGGCACTGCCGATCGCGTACCGGTCAGGCATCGTCTCGAATGGCAAGAACCTGGCGAAGGTCGCGATCATCGATTCGCGCGGCTTCGACGAAGGCTCCACCGGCTCGCCAATCCACTACAACTGGCGCAGCTTCGAGGAGCGTGCGCGCCTCGACGCCGACGCCGGCGGCCACGGCAACCAGGTGATCTGGCGCTACGGCACGAGCCTGTATCCGATCACCCCGGCACAGGTCGCCGCGGTCACGACCTTTTCGTTCACGACCATGGACACGTGGTTGTCGAACCTGCTGGCGAGCGCGCCGAAGCCCTCGCTCAACGCGGTGCGCACGCAGGCGCAGGTCGTCGCCGGCAAGCCGGCGGCAGCGGTCGACTTCTGCTACCTCACCGCCGACGTCAACTTCGCGACCAAGATCACCGACCAGGCGGTCTGCGACGCCGACACCAACCTGAAGTTCTTCACGTCGCCGCACCAGGTGGCCGGCGGACCGCAGACGGAGAACATCCTGAAGTGCACGCTCAAGCCGCTGGTGCTCGCCGACTACACCGGCGTCGTCTTCACGGCCGGACAGCAGACGCGTCTGAACGCGGTGTTCCCGGCCGGCGTGTGCGACTGGAGCAAGGCGGGCGTCGGCCAGGTCGATCCGGTCTCGCCGCTGACCTTCCAGGCCGGGCCGGGTGGCGTGCCGCTCTCCACGGCGCCGACGTCGACGCCGATCTAAGGCGCCTTCATCCCCTCGCGGGCAACCGGGTCTGCCGGTTGCCCGCTTCGTTTTTGTAGGAACTCGCCGCGCCTTGGCGGTTCGCCCTCGCGAGACGCGTGCTCGCGGCGTCGAATTCGCTAAGCTCGCGACAGAACGAAGCGCACTCCACGAGGAACAGACATGGCCAGCAAGAAATCCGCACCCAAGACCCGCAAGTCGGGCGTCGATGCCGCGCACTCCGCGGTCCAGCCCAGCCTGCACCAGCAGGGCCGAACCGGGACGCACGAAACCCAGAAGTTCGGCGATATCGTGCCGATGCCGCACGGCATGAGCGAGAAGGTCGCCAGGCAGAGCGTAACGATCCTGAACCAGGCGTTGGCCGATTCGATCACCTTGCGCGACATGTACAAGAAGCACCACTGGCAGGTCGTCGGGCCGACGTTCAACGAGTTGCACCTGCTCTACGACAAGCACTTCGAGGCCCAGGTCGAGGTCGTCGACCTGATCGCCGAGCGCATCCAGGTTCTCGGCGGCATCTCGCTGGCGATGGCCGCCGACGTTGCCGAGGAAACGAAGATCCCGCGCCCGCCGCGCGGCCGCGAGCAGGCCTCGGTGCAGCTGTCGCGTCTCATCGACGCGCACACGCTGATCATCAAGTACGCCCGCGCGAACGCCGAGAAGGCGCAGGACTCCGGCGACTCCGGCACCAACGACCTGCTGGTCAGCGACGTGCTGCGCACGAACGAGCTGCAGGTGTGGTTCCTGTCCGAGCACCTGGTGGCCGCGTCGCCGGTGTAGCGCTCGTTTTGCGAGCCGCAGCGCTCGCTCCACCACCACCGCAGTCGTATCGGCCGCGTCTCGGACTGGGCCGCGACGGAGACGACTTCAAGAGGCGAATTCTGGTGCGCCCGGCAGGTATCGAACCTGCAACCCCTGCCTTCGGAGGGCAGTACTCTATCCATTGAGCTACGGGCGCAATGGTCTTGCAGTCTACCAGCGCGCGTCCGTGCGAGCCCGGGTGCAGCGAGGCCCGCCCCTATAATTTCGGGTTCGACGCGCGTCGAGTACCTGCGGGCGGCACGTGTCGCCCTTTAGGCGCGCGAGCGAACTCCGCCCCCTGAGGACTCGATGACCGAAGCGCACGAAACCAACGAGATCGACGGCCCGCACGAAGGCCCCATCAAGACTCCCAAGCAGCTGATCCTCGCGGTCCTCTATGCGTTCGTGGTGCCGATCTTCGGCATCATCCTTCTCGTGATGTACGTGACGACCGACAAGCGGCCGGGCGCCGGCAGCGACGCCCTCGGCCCGAAGGCCGTCGCCGAGCGCATCCACCCGGTCGGCATGGTCGAAGTCAAGGATGCGTCCGACCTCTCGTCGCTGAAGACCGGCGACCAGGTCTTCGCCGCGCAATGCACCGCGTGTCACACCGCCGGCGTGCTCGGCGCACCCAAGTTCGGCGACGTCGACGCCTGGGCCGCACGCATCAAGACCGGCTACGACGCGCTGCTGCACTCGGCGCTCGCCGGCAAGGGCCAGATGCCGCCCCAGGGCGGCGGCGACTCCAGCGACTACGAGATCGCTCGCGCCGTCGTCTACATGGCCAACAAGGCCGGTGCCAAGTTCCCCGAGCCGCCAGCGCCGGCAGCGGCCGCTTCCGGCGCCGCGACGACCGCAGCAGCGACTGCGGCGGCGCCCGTCATGGCCGCGGCGCCCACCGCCGTCGCGACGACCGCGGCGGTCACCAGCCAGGCCGCCACCGCCGCGCCCGAGACCAAGCCCGTCGCGGCGCCGACGCAGGTCGCTGCCGCCACGCCGGCCGCCGCCGGTCCGCCCGCGCTCTACGGGCAGATCTGCAGCGCCTGCCATGCGGCCGGCGTCGCCGGTGCGCCGAAGTTCGGCGACAAGGCCGCGTGGGCACCGCGCGTCGCGCAGGGCGTCGACGCGCTGACGGCGAGCGCGATCAAGGGCAAGGGCGCGATGCCGCCCAAGGGCGGCTCGAACGCCAGCGAGGCCGAGATCAAGGCGGTCGTGACCTACATGGTCAACGCCGCGAAGTGATCCCTATCCGGCTGCCTTCGCAGCCGGGCTGAGGCAGACGCCGAAGCGCTCGACGAGCGCCGCGAACGCCAGCTCCTGCGGCCGCCACGCGCCGCGCTCGACGGCATCGCCGGCGACGCCCATGTCGAGCGTGTGCACGATGCCCAGGCCGAGATCGCTGGCCAGGAAGAGCCGGCCCGATTCGTCGAGGAAAGCCTCGCCGGCGCGCGCCGGCAGCCCGGTGTGGCTCGTGACGACGACGGCCGACGTCGACGGATCGGACTGGAGCCGCCAGATCCACGGCGCCGCCTCGAGCTCGACGTAGACGCGCTGTGGGCCATTCTGGAAGAACCAGGCGCCGTGCTCGTCTGCGGCGTAGTTGCGGCCGATGAACTCACGCAGCTTCTCGTGGTCGATGCGGCTGCCCTTGACGCGCGGGAACGACCCCGCGTGCTGGATCCGGTCGTCGCGCATGTACCAGTCGCCGCGCGCGTCGAGCGCGAGCCATGCGTAGCACGCCGGCACGTTGGGCCACTTCTTCAGTGCCGCTTCGACGATCGCGTCCATCGCGGCGATTTTGCGCCGGCGTCGCGTCAGAGCCGTGCCGCGAGCCAATCGGCCACGCTGCGCGGAAGGCTTCGCACGTGGCCCGGCCACGGCCCGTTGGCGAAGCCGACGTGGCCGCCGTGCTCGGGTTGCCAGAGGGTGACGTGCGCGCCGACCTCGCCCGGGCGAGGCAGCGCCGACGCCGGCAGGAACGGATCGTTGCGCGCGTTCAGCACCAGCGCCGGAATGCGGATCCGCTCGAGCTGCGACTTGGCCGAGGCACGCGCGTAGTAGTCGTCGGCGCCGGCGAAGCCGTGCAGCGGGCCGGTGAAGATCTCGTCGAAGTCGCGCAGGTCGCGCGCCCGTCGCATCGCGTCGGCGTCGAACAGACCCGGATGCTGGCGCAGCTTGACGAAGGCCTTCTTCTTCATCGTCCGCATGAACATGCGCGTGTAGACCTGGCGACCGAAGCCGCGGCCGATCGCGCGGCCGCCGGCGGCGAGGTCGAGCGGCGCGGAGACGGCCGCGATCGCCCGCACGCGGCTCGCGGCGGCCTCGCCAGCCTCTTCGGCGAAGCGCAGCAACGCGTTGCCGCCGAGCGAGACGCCGACCGCGACCAGCGTGCCGCGATGCGCCTCGCGGCAACGGCCGAGCATCCACGCGATCTCCGCGTGGTCGCCCGAGTGGTACGCGCGCGGCGCGCGGTTGATCTCACCCGAGCAACCGCGAAAGTGCGGCATCGCGAAGCGCCAGCCGCGGCGCGCGGCTTCGGCCGCGAAGGCCTGCGAGTAGTGGCTCGACGACGACCCTTCGAGTCCGTGGAAGACGACCAGGAGCGGCGCGTCGACATCGTCGCCCTGCCAGTCGACGTCGATGAAGTCGCCGTCGGGCGTGGGCCACCGCTCGCGCCGCAAGCGCGGCGCGGGGCCGTCGAAGCGGCGGCTGAAGAACACCGGCCAGATCGTCTGCGCGTGGCCGCCGGGCAGCCAGCGCGGCGCGCGAAAGTCGTCCATGTCGAAGGCGCCGGTGCGTGTCCCTGCTAGTGCAGCGTCGACGCGGCCTCGCCGCCGTCGGCCGCCTCATCGGCCGAGCCGGGGCTCGCGTGACGCGCGACGAGGCGCCAGCCCCGCGCCGACTTGAGGTAGACGTTGGTCGCCGTCACCCACGCGAAGCGCTCGCCTTCGGTGGTGGCGACGCGGATCCGCTCGATCACGCTGTGCACCGCGCTCGAGTGCGACTCGAGGCGGCGCACGCGGTGCGGCTCGGCGTCGATCGTGCCGTTGCCGAACATCGCGTCGAACGATGCCCGGATCGCCGCGGCGCCGATCAGCCGCTCGCCGCCCGGATGGACGCAGCAGATCTCGTCGTCGTCAGACCAGAGCTCCATGAGCCGGTCGAGGTCGCCGCTGCGCATCGCCTCGTAGAGTTCGAGCTCGATGTCGTCGGGCGATGCGGAACTGGGGGCAGGGGGCTTCGGGCGGGCCATGGATTCTTCTTCGGTTAACCTTCGCGACGCTGGAATTGTAGGAAGGCCCGAGGGCTTCTTGACGCCGTCTTCATGATCCGAAACCCCGCCGACTGGTCCGATCGAAGCCACGATCTTTCGCGCCTGCTCGCCCGCACCAGTCTCGGCGATCGCGCGGCATTTGCCACGCTTTACGAGCGGACGAGCTCGCATCTGTTCGCCGTGGTGCTGCGTATCCATCGCGACAGGGCCCAGGCCGAAGACATTCTGCAGGAGGTCTACGTCAACGTCTGGCGAGCCGCGAGCAGCTTCGATGCGGCTCAGAGCCAGCCCCTCACCTGGCTCACGAGCATCGCGCGCAACCGCGCGATCGACGGCCTCCGCCGCGCTCGGACCCAGCCCCAACTGCGCACCGTCGGTCCCTCGGTCGAGGGCCGCGACGCCGAGGACGAAGACGTGTACGACACCATGGCAGACGACGCACCCGGCCCGCTCGAGCTCCTGAGCCGGGCCGCGGAATCGCGCTCGCTGGCCGCGTGCATGGACAAGCTCTCGGCGCTGCAGCGCCAGAGCGTCGCCCTCGCCTTCTTCCAGGGCCTCAGCCACGCCGAGGTCGCCGAGCAGCTGAAGCAGCCGCTCGGCACCGTCAAGTCCTGGGTGCGGCGCGCGCTCATGACGCTCAAGGGCTGCCTGCAGGACGCCGTCAAGCGCGACGTCGCGCCCGGCAGCGATTGACATGGACTACAGCCGCATCGAGCTGGCCGACGCCCTGGCTGCCGACTACGTGGTCGGGACGCTGCGCGGTGCCGCGCGCCGGCGCTTCGAGGTGCTGCTGCCGGCGCACGCGGTCCTGCGCGACGCGACGGCCGCCTGGCGCGACCGGCTGATGCCGCTCACGGCGGAGCTCGCACTGGTGCAGCCGTCGAGCGCGGTCTGGCGCGCGATCTCCGATCGCATCGAGGCCGGACGTGTCGCTCTCGCGCCGCCGGCCGGGGCGTGGTCGCGGCTCGCGTTCTGGCGCGGCATCGCGGCGTTCGCCAGCGTCGCCGCGATCGGCTTCGCCGTCCTGCTCGCCAATCCGCGCGTGACGCCGCCGCCGGTGATCGTCGTGCTTGCCGCGACGAACGAAGCCGCGAGCGGCACGCAATCGGCGCCGATCGTCGCCAGCATCAGCGGCGACGGTGCGACGCTCGTGACTCGGGCGATCACGCCGGTCGCCGTGCGCCCGGACCGCTCGCTCGAGTTGTGGGCGATCCCGCCAGGCGGCACGCCGCGCTCGCTCGGCCTCTTGCCGCAAGGCAGCGGCACGGTCGCACTGCGCGGCAAGGTCCTGCAGGGCACCGACACGCTGGCCGTCACCGTCGAGCCACCGGGCGGTGGACCGGGCGGCAAGCCGACGGGCCCGGTCGTCTACGCCGGCAAGTTCTCGCTCTGACCCGCTAGCGCAGCGTCGGCGCGACGGTGTCGTCGCTCGCGGCCCGCAAGGCCGCCTCGACGCGCGCCGGCGCCACCTCGGTGAGACAGCGGTAGTGGCCGAAGCGGCACGCGCGGTCGAAGCACGGCATGCAATCGAGCTGCAACTCCTCCTTGAGCCAGAGCACTCGGGCGCGATCGTTGAGCGGCGGCGTGTGCGTCGGGCTGGTCGAGCCGAAGACCGCGACCTGCGGAATCGCGAACGCGGCCGCGACGTGCATCAAGCCCGAGTCGTTGCTCGCGAGGCCGCGCGACGCCGAGATCAGGGCGATGGCGTCGAGCAGCGACGTGCGTCCCGCGAGAACGATGCATGCGCCCGGACTGAGCGAAGCGATCGCGTCGCAGAGCGCTTGTTCGCCGGGCGAGCCGAGCAGCACCACCGGCGCGCCGTCGGCGCCGTGCAGCGAGCGCGCGAGCGCCGCGTAGTGCGCTTGCGGCCAGCGCTTGGCCGGGCCGTATTCGGCGCCGGGCGCGAAGGTCCAGTAGCGCCGCCTTTGCAGACCGGCGTGGCCGAGGGCTGCATCGACCGTGTCGACGCCGATCTGCAACCGCGGCCTGCGCGTCACATCGAACGACGGTCCGGCGAGCGCGCCGTAGAACGCGACCATCGGCGGCCGTCCTCGCGGATTGGGCAGCGCGCGGTTGAGCAGAACCGGCCGACCCTCGCCGCGATAGCCGACGCGCGTCGGGATGCGCGCGAGCCACGGCACGAGCGCCGACTTGATCGAGTTCGGCAGCACGTAGGCAGCGTCGAAACGGCCGCGCAGCTCGCGTGCGACGCCGCGTCGCGCCGACCAGTCGAGTCGTCCGTGCGCGAACGGCAGCTCGACGATCTCGGCGACCTCGGGCATCGCCCGGACCACCGGTGCGACCCACGGCAGCGAGGCGACGGTGAGGCGCTCGCCGCGCGCCGCGAGCTCGGCGAGCAGCGGCTCGGCCATCACCGCGTCGCCGATCCACTGTGGCGCGACGACGAGCGAGCGGGTCACGATCGCCGCCGCATCTCTTCGCCGAGACCTGCGCTCAATGCGACGAGTGGACCTTCTCGCCCGCCTTCAGGCGGTACTCGGTGCCGCAGTACGGGCACTTGCCGACGCCGGTCGTCGCGACGTCGATGAAGACGCGCGGGTGGTTGCTCCAGAGCGGCATCTTCGGGTTCGGGCAGAAGACCACGCCCGGGCCCTGCAGCTCCGAGGCGAGCAGCTCGACGACGGCGCTGGCGGCATTTCCGGTAGCCATCGCGCTCAGACCTTCGTCAGCCATTCGGCGTACTTCGGATTGCGGCCGTTGACGATGTCGAAGAACGCCGTCTGGATCTTCTCGGTGATCGGCCCGCGCGATCCCGCGCCGAGCTCGATCCGGTCGAGTTCGCGGATCGGCGTGACTTCCGCGGCGGTGCCGGTGAAGAACGCCTCGTCGCTGATGTAGACCTCGTCGCGCGTGATGCGCTTCTCGACCAGCTTCAGACCGAGGTCGTTGCAGATCGCGAGGATGGTGTTCCTCGTGATGCCGTCGAGCGCGCCGGCCGAGAGATCGGGCGTGTAGACGACGCCCTTCTTGATCATGAACAGGTTCTCGCCCGCGCCCTCGCTGACGAAGCCGCTCGCGTCGAGGAGCAGCGCCTCGTCGTAGCCGTCTTCGGTGGCTTCCATGTTGGCGAGGATCGAGTTGGTGTAGTTCGACACCGCCTTGGCCTGCGTCATCGTGATGTTGACGTGATGGCGCGTGAAGCTCGAGGTCTTGACGCGGATGCCGCGGCGCATGCCCTCTTCGCCGAGGTACGCACCCCACGGCCAGGCGGCGACCATCAGGTGCACGGTGTTGCCCTTGGGCGAGACGCCGAGCTTCTCGGAGCCGATCCAGGTCAGCGGCCGCAGGTAGCACGATTCCAGCTTGTTCTCGCGCACGACGGTGCGCTGCGCCTCGAACACCTCCTCGAAGCTGAACGGAATCTTCATGCGCAGGATCTTGGCGCTGTTGAAGAGCCGCTGCGTGTGCTCGTGGAGGCGGAAGATCGCCGTGCCGTTGACCGTGTTGTAGGCACGCACGCCCTCGAAGGCGCCGCAGCCGTAGTGCAGCGTGTGGGTGAGGACGTGGATCTTGGCGTCACGCCAGTCGACGAGCGTGCCGTCCATCCAGATCTTGCCGTCGCGGTCGGCCATCGACATGGCGCTCTCCATCACTTGCTCGGGGCGCTGATTCTAGGTGGGCCGCTCGATCCGCCAGCGAACGAGGCGGCCCTGCTCGAAGTGGAGGACGACATCGCTGCCGCCTTCGTCACGCCAGCGCCAGTCGTCGTCCGTGCCCTCGACCATCTTGCCGAGGCTCCTGGTCTTCGTGACGACCTGCAGCATCGTCATGCCGGCGGCGAGGCCGGCATGGAACATCACGGCGCTCTCGACGTGTCCGACCGGCTGATCGGCGGCGCGCTTCATGACGCGCACGACGCGGTTGAAGGTGAGCAGCAGCCAGAACACGATCACGCTGGCGGCGAACCCGAGCCCGCGCACGCCGTACTGCTGCCACGCAACGAGCGCGAAGACGGCGGCCAGCGCCCAGCCGAGCCAGGGATTCACAGCGTACGGACGAGATCGATCGCTTCCTCGATGCGCTCGACGGCGTGGATCGTCAGGCCCTCGAACGCCTTCGCCGCCGCGCCCTTCGGCGCGTTCGTCTTCGGCACGATCGCGATCGAGAAGCCCAGCTTGGCAGCCTCGCGCAGGCGCTCCTGGCCGCGCGGCGCCGGGCGCACTTCGCCGGCCAGGCCGACTTCGCCGAAGGCGACGAAGCCGCGCGGCAAGGGCTTGCCGCGCAGGCTCGACTGGATCGCGAGCATGACGGCGAGGTCGGCCGCCGGCTCGCTGATGCGCACGCCGCCGACGGCGTTGACGAACACGTCCTGGTCGAGGGCGCCGATGCCGGCGTGACGATGGAGCACCGCCAGCATCATCGCCAGGCGATCGCGCTCGAGGCCGACCGAGAGGCGCCGCGGGCTCGGCCCGCCGGAATCGACCAGCGCCTGGATCTCGACCAGCATCGGCCGCGTCCCTTCGAGCGTCACCAGCACGCACGAGCCGGCGACCGGCTCGCCGTGCGTCGACAGGAAGATCGCACTCGGGTTGCTGACGCCCTTGAGTCCCTTCTCCGTCATCGCGAAGACGCCGATCTCGTTGACCGCGCCGAAGCGGTTCTTGATCGCACGCACGAGGCGAAAGCTCGAGTGCGTGTCGCCTTCGAAGTACAGCACGGTGTCGACGATGTGCTCCATCACGCGCGGGCCGGCGAGCGCCCCGTCCTTCGTGACGTGGCCGACCAGGATGATGGTCGTGCCGCTCGCCTTGGCGAATCGGGTCAGCTGCGCCGCGCACTCGCGCACCTGCGCGACCGAGCCCGGCGCCGAGGTCAGCGCCTCGCTGTAGACGGTCTGGATCGAGTCGATCACCGCGACCGCCGGCCGCTCGGTCTCGAGAGTCGCCCGGATCTTCTCGAGCTGGATCTCGGCCAGCACGCGCACCGGGCTCGAACCGAGGCCGAGCCGGCGCGAGCGCAGCGCCACCTGCGCGCCGCTCTCCTCGCCGGTGACGTAGAGCACCTTCATCGTCCGCGCCAGCGCGTCGAGCGCCTGCAGCAGAAGCGTCGACTTGCCGATGCCCGGATCGCCGCCGATCAGCACCACGCCGCCGGCGACGATGCCGCCGCCGAGCGTGCGGTCGAACTCCTCGATGCCGGTCGGATGGCGCTCGGCGTCGGTGGCGTCGATCTCGGCCAGCGTCAGCACCGCTTCGCCCGGCACGAGGCCGCGCGACGACTGCGCGTAGCGCGGCTTGGCGGCGCTGTCGGCGACCGTCTCGACGAGCGTGTTCCAGGCCTCGCACTGCGGGCACCTTCCGAGCCACTTCGCGCTCGTGCCGCCGCACTCGGTGCAGACGTAGATCGACTTCTCTCGGGCCATCGCACGATTGTCCCCCGTGCGATGGCGCGCCGATGCGATGCAGAATCACCGCCATGTCGTGGTCGCTCTGGCTCGCCTTCTTCGCCGCCTCGTGGGCGATCAGCATCTCGCCCGGGCCGGGCGCCGTCGCGGTCATGAGCGCATCGATGCGCCACGGCTTCGCGCGCGGGTCCTGCGCGACCTTCGGGCTCGTGCTCGGGCTCTGGACGCAGCTCCTCGTGGTCGCGGTCGGTCTCGGCGCGGTGATCGCGACCTCGGCGCTCGCCTTCGCCGCGGTGAAGTGGCTCGGTGTCGCCTACCTCGTCTACCTCGGCATCCGGCAATGGCGCGCACCGCCGCAGGCGATCACGCTCGACGCAGACGTCGGGGACCGGACGTCGATCCGGCGCATCGTCGCCGAGGCGTGGCTGCTCAACGCCGTGAACCCCAAGGGCACGGCGTTCATGCTCGCCGTCGTGCCGCAGTTCCTGACGCCGGGCGAGCCGCTCGTGCCGCAATATCTCGCGATCGGCGCGACGCTCGCCTTCACCGACCTGGTGATCAACGCCGGCTACGCCGCGTTCGCCGCGCGCCTGCTCGGCGTCCTGCGCACTCCCGCGCGCCTGCGCGTGGTCAACCGCCTCTTCGGCGGATTCTTCATCAGCCTCGGCGGCGTGCTCGCGACCTTCAGGCGCGCGTGAGCTGGACGCCCGTCGCGCGGGCGGCGCCCCGTGTCAGTCGATGACCTTTGCCCGTCCCGACTTCACCAGCGAGCGCACGCTCTTGCCTTCGAGGCGGCGTTCCTTCGACGCACGCGTCGGCCGCGTCGCCTTGCGCGCCTTGGGCACCTCGGCGGCTCCCGCCACGAGCTCGTTGAGGCGCGTGAGCGCGTCGCGCCGATTCGACTCCTGCGTACGATGGCGCTGCGCCTTGATCACGAGGACGCCTTCATCGCTGAGGCGCCTGTCGGCGCGCGCGAGCAGCCGCGCCTTGATCGCCTCCGGCAACGACGACGCCGCGACATCGAAGCGCAGGTGGATCGCGCTCGAGACCTTGTTGACGTTCTGCCCGCCCGCGCCCTGCGCACGCACGGCCGTGATCTCGACCTCCGACTCGTCGACCGTGATCACGCCACGACCTTGACCGGCACGCGCGGCGCCCTCGCGCACATGAGCTCGTAGCCGACCGTCCCCGAGGCCGCTGCCACGTCGTCGATCGAGAGCACCACGTCGTTGCTCGCGCGCCCCCACAGGACGACCTCGCTGCCCGTGCCGGCCCCGGCGACGCCGTCGAGATCGATCGTGATCATGTCCATCGAGATGCGGCCGACCGTGCGCGTGCGCACGCCGTCGACGAGCACCGGCGTGCCGAGCGCGTTCGTGCCCGGCGCGAGCCGCGAGTAGCCGTCGGCGTAGCCGCAGGCGGCGACGCCGATGCGCATCGGGCGCTCGGCGGTGAAGGCGCTGCCGTAGCCGACGCTGTCACCCGCGCGCAGCTGCTGGGTCGCGATCAGGCGCGTGCGCAGCGTCATCGCCGGCGCGAGGCCCCAGTCGGCGGCGCGGTGCGCCGGATGGTCGGGCGAGGAGCCGTAGAGCAGGATCCCCGGCCGCACCCACGAGGCGCCGGGCGCGGCCAGACGCGCGCCAAGGCGCAGGGTCGCGGCGCTGTTGCAGATCGAGCGCTCGCCGGGCAGGTCGCGGGTCGCCTCGTCGAACGCGGCGAGCGCGGGCTCGACGCTCGCCGCCTCGCTCGCATCGGCGTTGGCGAGGTGCGTCATCAGCGTGATCGTCTCGACCTGCGGCAGCGCATCGAGACGCAGCCAGGCTGCGCGATAGCGCTCGGGCGTGAAGCCGAGCCGGTTCATGCCGCTGTTGAGCTTGAGGAACACGTGATGCGGGGGGGCGGTCTTCAGTGCCGCGAGCTGGTCGATCTGTCCGGCGCAGTGCACGACGTGCCAGAGCTTCAGGCGCGAGCAGGCCTCGAGATCGCGCGCGTCGAACGCGCCTTCGAGCAGCAGGATCGGGCCGCGCCAGCCGAGCTCGCGGACGCGCTCGGCCTCGGCGATGTCGAGCAGCGCGAAGCCGTCGGCACGGCGCAGCGACGCAAAGACATTGGCGATTCCATGACCGTACGCATCGGCCTTGACGACCGCCCAGACCTTGGCACCGGGCGCGGCGCGCCGCGCGACGTCGAGATTCGCGGCGAGTGCGTCAAGATGGACGAGCGCTTCGATCGGCCGCGGCATGCGCGAATTCTGCCAGCCACATCGCCGCTCGTCGCCTCGCGGCAAAGGTCAAAAACCGCGTGCTATAAACCCCGCCGCAGGGAGACAAGTCGGGCAAGAGTTCCGACTCGCGCGCCGGGAAGCGAATGAAAAAAGGCTTCTACACCATCATGTCGGCGCAGTTCTTCAGCTCGCTGGCGGACAACGCTTTGCTGGTCGCCGCGATCGAATTGCTTCGAACGAGCGGTGCGCCGTCGTGGCACGTTCCGGCGCTGACGCCGATGTTCGCACTCTTCTACGTCATCCTCGCCCCGCTCGTGGGCGCCTTCGCCGATGCCGTGCCGAAGGGCAAGGTGATGCTGGTCTCGAACACGATCAAGGTCGTCGGCTGCCTGCTGATGCTGTTCGGCACCAATCCGCTGCTGGCCTACGGCATCGTCGGCCTCGGCGCCGCGGCGTACTCGCCGGCCAAGTACGGCATCCTCACCGAACTGCTGCCGAACTCGCAGCTCGTCAAAGCCAACGGCTGGATCGAAGGCCTGACGATCCTGTCGATCATCTTCGGCGTGCTCCTCGGCGGACAGCTGCTCGGCAACGTCGTCTCGCAACACCTGCTCGCCTTCGACATTCCGGTCTTCGACACCGGCATCTCCACGGCGCCCGAAGCTGCGATCGCGGTGATCGTCGTGCTCTACGTCATCGCCGCGCTCTTCAACCTGCGCATCCCGCGCACCGACGCGCCGCTGCAGCCGATCTCGCACAGCGTCGCCGCGCTGGTGCGCGACTTCTCGAACTGCAACGCGCGCCTGTGGAATGACAAGCTCGGCCAGATCTCGCTGGCGACGACGACGCTGTTCTGGGGCGTCTCCGGCAACCTGCGCGTGATCGTCTTCGCCTGGGCCGCGGCAGCGCTCGGCTACAACACGACGCAGGCCTCGTCGCTGGTCGGCGTCGTCGCGATCGGCACGGCAGCCGGCGCGATCGTCGCCTCGATGCGCATGCGGCTCGACCAGGCGACCAAGGTGATCCCGTTCGGCATCGCGATGGGCGTGCTCGTGGTCGGCCTCAACGTCATCACCAACGTCTGGCTGGCGGCGCCGTTCCTGATCCTGCTCGGCGCGATCGGCGGCTACCTGGTCGTGCCGATGAACGCGCTGCTGCAGCACCGCGGCGCCAACCTGATGGGCGCGGGCCGCTCGATCGCGGTCCAGAACTTCAACGAGCAGGCGTGCATCCTCGGCCTCGGCGCGTTCTATACCGGCATGACGCGCTTCGGCCTGTCGGCGTTCTCGTCGATCGCCGCCTTCGGCGTTCTCGTCGCGGCGACGATGTGGGTGATCCGACGCTGGCACCAGCGCAACTGCGTGGTCCATCGCGGCGAGGTCGAGCACCTGCTGGCGATCGCCCGGCGCGACAAGCATTGACCTCGGCCGCGACCGCGCGCGCGACGCGGCTGGCGTCGCTGGCGCTCGTCGCCAACGCCTTCGTCTGGGGAACGTCGTGGTGGCCGCTGCGCCATCTGCAGGCCCAGGGCTTGCACCCGCTCTGGACCACGGCCATCGTCTTCACGCTCGCCTCGCTGGCGATCGTCGCGGTGCGCCCGCGCGCCGTGCGGCAGCTCGTGCGCACGCCGGCGCTCTGGCTCCTGCTCGTCGCCGCCGGCATCACCAACGCGACCTTCAACTGGGCGATCGTCGTCGGCGACGTCGTCCGCGTCGTGCTGCTCTTCTATCTGATGCCGCTCTGGACCGTCGTCTTCGCGCGCCTCGTGCTCGGTGAGCGGCTCGATCGCGCGGCGGCCCTCAGGATCGCCCTCGGTGCGGCCGGCGCGGCGATCGTCCTGTGGCCGTCCGCGGCAGATGCGGCGGCTGGCGGCTGGACCGGGATCCTGCCGTTGC
Organism: Burkholderiales bacterium; assembly: GCA_038236565.1. Lineage (GTDB taxonomy): Bacteria > Pseudomonadota > Gammaproteobacteria > Burkholderiales > Burkholderiaceae_C > Schlegelella_A. The sequence goes on from JBBRZP010000001.1 coordinate 71,805, forward strand.
CGGTGACGCTCGCGGACTGGCTCGGTGTGATCGGCGGCGCCTCGTTCGCGTTCAACAACGTGATGCTGCGGCGCGAAGCCGCGCGTCCGGAAGAGGCCCGGGCGCTGGCCATGTTCTTCGGTGGCGCGGTCGTCGCCGGCGGCTTGGCGGCGATCCTCACCAGCGGTGGCGCGATCGCGCCGGTGCCCGCGCTCGCCGGGCCCTGGCTCGCCTGGACCGGAGCGCTCACCATCGCCTTCGTCGCCAGCAACCTCGCCCTGCAGTACGGCGCGGCACGTCTGCCGGCGCACCGCACGTCCGTCGTGATGCTGACGGAGGTGGTGTTCGCGTCGGCGTCGGCGCTCGCGTTCGGCGCCGGCACGATGAGCGGCCGGCTGGCGCTGGGCGGAAGCTTCATCGTTGCCGGTGCGCTGCTCGCAGCGCTCGCGCCCGACCCGCCGACAGCAGCGCCGTAGAGCGCGGCGCTACCATCGGCGCGAACGACCTTCCACCGAGGACCCCATGGCCACTGCCGCACGCCACATCTACGACTTCGACGCCGTCTCGATCGCGGGCGCGCCGGCGCACTTCGCGACCCAGAAGGGCAAGGTCCTGCTGATCGTCAACACTGCGAGCAAGTGCGGCTTCACGCCGCAGTTCGCCGGCCTCGAGGAGCTCTGGCGCACGTACCGCGACCAGGGCCTCGTCGTGATCGGCTTTCCGAGCAACCAGTTCGGAGCGCAGGACCCGGGCGCGAACGACGAGATCGCGACCTTCTGCCAGGCCAACTACGGCGTCTCGTTTCCGATGATGGGCAAGGTCGATGTCAACGGCGACAAGGCGGATCCGCTCTGGAAGTGGCTCACCGCCGAAGCGCCCGGCATCCTCGGCACGCACTCGATCAAGTGGAACTTCACCAAGTTCCTGGTCGGCCGCGACGGCAAGGTGCTGAAGCGCTTCGCGCCGAACGATTCGCCGCAATCGCTGAAAGGCGACATCGAAGCGGCGCTTTCGGCCTGACCATGTTCGAGCACGTCGAGCCCTTCGCGGGCGATCCGATCATGAGCCTCAACGAGGACTTCCAGAAGGATCCGCGGCCGCACAAGATCAATCTGTCGATCGGCATCTACTTCGACGACGCCGGCCGCATCCCGGTGCTCGACTCGGTGCGCCGCGCCGAGCAGCAGGTCGTCGCACGCGGCGCCGCCAAGCCGTATCTGCCGATCGAGGGCGCCGCCAATTTCCGCGCCGCGGCGCAGGCGCTGCTCTTCGGCGCCGACCACGAAGCGATCGCCGCGGGGCGGGTCGCGACGATCCAGTCGGTCGGCTCGAGCGGCGGCCTCAAGGTCGGAGCCGACTTCATCGCCCGCTGGCTGCCGGGCAGCGCGGTCTGGGTGAGCGACCCGAGCTGGGAGAACCATCGCTCGATGTTCGAAGGCGCCGGGCTCGCGGTCCACAGCTATCCGTACTACGACCCGCGCACCGGCGGGCTGGCGTTCGAGGCGATGTGCGCGGCGCTGCGCGCGCTGCCGCCAAGGAGCGTCGTGCTCCTGCACGCGTGCTGCCACAACCCGACCGGCGTCGACCTGACGCCGGCCCAGTGGGACACGCTCGCGCCGATCCTCGCCGAGCGCGACCTGCTGCCGTATCTCGATCTGGCCTACCAGGGCTTCGGCGACGGCATCGTCGAGGACGCGTACGCACTGCGCACGCTCGCCGCGGCGCGCGGCCGCGACGGCAAGCCGCTCGCCTTCTTCGTGGCCAACTCGTTCTCGAAGAGCATGAGCCTGTACGGCGAGCGGTGCGGCGCGCTCAGCGCCGTCTGCGCCGACGCGACCGAAGCGGTCAACGTGCTCGGCCAGCTCAAGTTCGCGATCCGGCGCAACTACTCGAGCCCGCCGATCCACGGCGGCCAGATCGTCGCCGCCGTGCTCGCCGAGCCGGAGCTGCGCAGCGCCTGGGAGGCCGAGCTCGGCGCGATGCGCGAGCGGATCCAGGCGATGCGGCGCGCCTTGCACGGCGTGATCTCGAGCAAGGTGCCGGGCCGCGACTTCTCCTACTTCCTGACGCAGCGCGGCATGTTCAGCTACACAGGCCTGTCGCCGCAGCAGGTCGATCGGCTGCGCGAGGAGTTCGCCGTCTACCTGGTGCGTTCCGGACGGATGTGCGTGGCCGGCCTCAACCGCGGCAACGTCGAGGCGACCGCCGTCGCGATGGCCGCCGTGCTCGCAGGCTAGTTCGCGAGACCGGGCGCGCGCGATCAGCGTGCCGCGCTCGGCGCGAAGCGACGCTGCGCGAAGATCGCCAGCCCCGTGGCGACGCTGGCGAAGCGGTCGCCGCGCACGACCAGCGCCTCGGCGAACGCATCGCTCAGTCGCTCGCTCAGGATATCGAGCCCGGTCGATCCGCCGGTGAGATAGAGCGCGTCGATGTCGTCGGCGACCAGGCCGGCGTCGGCGACCGTGACGCGCGCCGCGGCGACGATCCGGTCGAGGTCTCCGTCGAGGGCGCGCAGCGCCCGGGCCTCGTCGAGGCCGGCGGCCAGGCCGCGCTCGATGTGATCGAGCGCGATCGTCGCCTGCCCGCCCGACGCGATGGCGATCTTCGCTGCTTCGGCGCGCGCGACCAGGTCGTGCCCGTAGTGGTCGGTCACGACCGTCATCAGCCGCCGGTGGTGCGCAGGATCGGCGTAGAACGAGCGCATGCCGCGCAGCTCGACCACGCGCTGCGGGTTGTAGACGGTGTTGATCAGGTGCCAGGTCGCGAGGTCGAAGTACACCGCGCTCGGCACCTCGCGCGCCGGCGCGCCGTCGACCTGCGGGCCGAGCGCGTTGTAGCCGAAGAGCGGCAGCACGTTCTGCAGCTCGATGCGGCGATCGAAGTCCGTGCCGGCGATGTGCACGCCGTGGCTGGCGAGGATGTCGTCCTTGCGATCGACGCGCGCGCGCCGGTCGGGTCCGACGCGCACGACCGAGAAGTCGGAGGTGCCGCCGCCGATGTCGGCAACCAGGACCGACTGCTCGACATCGGTCGTCTGCTCGTAGTCGAAGGCGGCGGCGATCGGCTCGTACTGGAACACGACCTCGCGAAAGCCGGCGCTCGCCGCGGCGCGGCGCAGCGCCGACTCGGCCTGCGCGTCGCGCGCCGAATCGCCGTCGACGAAGAAGACCGGGCGGCCGATCACGGCGCGCTCGATCGTCGCGCCGGCGGTCGCCTCGGCGCGGACGCGCAGGTGGCGCAGGTAGGTCGCAACGACCTCGAGATAGGGCACGCCGCGGCCGCCGCCGACGTCGGTCGTCTGCTCGACGAGCGAGCTGCCGAGGATGCTCTTCATCGATCGCATCAGGCGGCCGTCGAGGCCGTCGACGTAGGCCGCGACGGCGGCGCGGCCGAACTCGCACGGTGGCGCGGCGTGGCCGGAGCGGCGGTCGCCCTCGCCCGGGTAGAACACGGCCGTCGGCATGGTGGAGAAGCCCGGCTCGAGCTCGACCAGCCGCATCCGCTCGCCGTCGGGGACGGCGATCGCGGAGTTGGAGGTCCCGAAGTCGATGGCGCAGTAGGTCGCGTCGGTCATGCAGGCGAGGCGGCTGGAGGGCGGCGGAGCGAGGGGGCGCGATTTTAGGGGCCGCGTCGAGCGCGTGCGGGTCGGCGCTATCCTCCCAAATCGCTCAGCCACCGCTTTCTGGAGACTCCGCATGAACACACTTCTCTTGCGTCCCGTCGCCGCGTCGCTGCTGCTGGTCGTCGCCGGCGCCGTCGCCGCCGCCGACGTCACCACCACCAAGGCAGACGACAAGCTCGCGCCGGCACGCTCGCGCATCGCCGAGAAGGACTGGGGCGCGGCGCTGACCGAGCTGAAGAAGGTCAACGACCGCGGCAGCGCCGACTGGAACAACCTCATGGGCTACAGCCTGAGGAAGGCCGACGCCGCCAACATCCCCGAGGCCGAGAAGTTCTACAGCGAGGCGCTGCGCATCGAGCCGAGGCACCGCGGTGCTCTCGAGTACTCGGGCGAGCTCTACCTCATGACCGGCAAGCTCGACCTCGCCGAGCAGCGCCTGGCGGCGCTCGACAAGGCCTGCTTCCTGCCGTGCGAGGAGTACACCGACCTGAAGCGGGCGGTCGCGAAGTACAAGGCGGCGGGCAACAAGTACGTTCCGTAGCGAAACGTCGCGGCGCGGCCACGCGTTCGGCATGCGATGCCAAATGCGACCGCTCAGCCCCTCGTCCGCGGGATGCGCTTGTCATATGGCGCATCGATACTCGGGTCACGGAGCTTCGCTTCGGAGACGCCATGAACCTGATCGCCCGCGCCCGCCGCTATCTGTCGACTCCGCGTCGTGCGCGCCGGACGTTGGACGATCCGGCCGACATGGGCACCGCCTTCGGCCTCGACGCGATCACCACGATCCAGCCCGAGACCGCTGCCGAGGCCGCCGCACGCGAACGCGCCGTGCCGCCGAACCGCATGGAATACCGGCTGCACCGCCGCTCCACGTTCTGATCGTCGCCGGCCCGCGCCGGCGCACTCACACCTCGATGACCAGCTGCGGCAGATGCGCCGCAGGCTCGCCGCGCCTGGCATGCCCGCGCGAATTGCAGACGACCCGCGTCGCGCCGCCGTTGCGCGCGACCCGGTAGTCGTGTGCGCAGTGGACGTGACCGTGCAGCCAGAGATCGGCGAACGGCAGCAAGTCGTCGTCGGCGTTGCAGAAGCTCGCGGTGCCGCTCTTCGCACCGTAGCGCGGATCGGCGCTCTTCAGGCTCGGCGTGAAATGGGTGACGACGACGGTCTTGTCCCAGCCGTCGCGGCCGCGCCGCAGCTCGACCTCGAGCCACGCGCGGCAGGCGAGAGCCTCGGTGCGGACGGCATCGGCATCGAACGGGCGGCCCGCCTGCGTCGCCTGCATGAGCTGCAGGAAGTAGCTGCCGGCGCGCATCGCCTTGGCGCGGCCGAGGACGCCGAAGAGATCGAAGTCGCTCCAGCGGGCGGTGCCGAGAAAGCGGATGCGCGTGCCCGCGTCGTCTTCGATCACGAGGCTGTCGCGCTCGAGCATCGTCAGGCCGAACGCGGCGCAGCGCGCACGCAAGTCGGCGGTCGCCTCGGTCAGGTCGCGGCCGTCGAACTCGTGGTTGCCGGCGACGAAGACGACCGGCACCGGCCAGCCTCGGAAGCGCTCGAGCGCGTCCCAGCGGCTGTCGATGTCGCCCGCCAGGACGAGCAGCTCGGCGCCGGGCGCCGGTTCGGGATCGTAGAGCTCGGTCTCGAGGTGCAGGTCCGAGAGGAGCTGCAGCCGCATCAGGGCGCGGACGCCGGCGCAGCGCCGTGGCACTGCTTGAACTTGCGACCGCTGCCGCACGGGCACGGGTCGTTGCGGCCGACCTTGGGCGTCTGGCGCCGCGACGCTTCGACCTTGTAGCGCATCGGCGCAGTGATGTCGTAGAGGTCGGCGACGGCAGCGACGAGGGCGCCGAGCGCTGCGTCGAGCGACGCGGGCGGCGCCATCGCGGGCACCTCGGACGGCGCAGACGCCGCGTTGTCGTCCGCCGGCAGCCACTGCAGAACGCGGGCCGCCGTCGCATCGATCTCCGAATCGGACAGGTCGGCGAGCCCCGGCAGCAGCTGGAGCGCTTGCTCGAAGCCCGAGACCCACGGCGAGAGCATGTCGCGCACCGGATCGCCCGAGCCGGGCGGTGGCGCGGGCTCGTCCGGCGAGGACGCGTCGTCGGCGACGACCTCGCCCTCCCCGGCCGGCAGCGGCTGCAGCACGAACGGATCGAACCCGCCGAACTCGGCGAGCGAGCGGTTGAGCGCGGCATGGCGGCGCAGGATCAGGGCGCGGGCGCGCTGCAGCTCGGGCGACGGCTCGGCTTCGCCCCAGCGATGGCCGCCGGCGTCGAACACGAACGGCAGCCATTCATCGCTGGGGATCAGCCGTGGCTGGACGAGGACGCCGCACAGGAATCCGTCGAGCATGACCGCGTCGAGCGGCTCGAGCGGCTCGGGGACGGAGGCAAGCAGCCCGTCGAGCTCGTCGAACTCGGCTTCGCTCAGGTCCTGCGCCGACGCGGCGACCGCGCCCTTCGACGGCGGCGCGAACGAGGACAGGCTCAAGCGGCGAAGCGCGCGGCGATGCGGCGCCGCACTTCCGGCAGCTCGGCGGGCAGGCGATGGGCGAGCTGGCCGAAGAGCTCGTCGTGCAGGGCGAGCTCGTCGCGCCAGGCGGCGGCGTCGATGCTGCTGACGAGAGCGAAGCGGGCGGCGTCGAAGTCGAGGCCGGACCAGTCGAGGTCGCGGTAGCGCGGCGTCAGGCCGAAGGCATTCATCTCGCCCTCGGCACGGCCTTCGACCCGCTCGACGATCCACTGCAGGACGCGCATGTTCTCGCCGTAGCCGGGCCAGACGAACTTGCCGTCGGGGCCTTTTCGGAACCAGTTGACGCAAAAGATCTTGGGAAGTGTCGCTCCGGAGCGCTTCAGCACCGAGCCCAGATCGAGCCAGTGCTGGAAGTACTCACTCATGTTGTAACCCATGAATGGCAACATGGCGAAAGGATCACGGCGCACGATGCCCTGGGTGCCGGCGGCGGCGGCCGTGGTCTCTGAGCCCATCGTCGCGGCCATGTAGACGCCTTCGGTCCAGTCGCGCGCTTCGGCGACCAGAGGCACCGTCGTCGAGCGGCGGCCGCCGAAGATGAACGCATCGATCGGCACGCCGGCCGGCGAGTCCCAGGCCGGGTCGAGGGCCGGATTGTTGGTCGCGGCGACGGTGAAGCGGGCGTTCGGGTGGGCGGCCTTCGCGCCCGTCTCCTTGGCGATCGCGGGCGTCCAGTCCTTGCCCTGCCAGTCGATCAGGTGCGCCGGCGGCACGTCGGTCATGCCCTCCCACCAGACGTCGCCGTCGTCGGTCAAGGCGACGTTGGTGAAGATCGTGTCGTGGGCGACGCTCGCCATGCAGTTCGGGTTCGTCGTCTCGTTGGTGCCGGGCGCGACGCCGAAGTAGCCAGCCTCGGGATTGATCGCGTAGAGGCGGCCGTCCTTGCCTGGCTTGATCCAGGCGATGTCGTCGCCGATCGTCGTCACCTTCCATCCCGACATCGTCGGCGGCGGGATCAGCATCGCGAAATTGGTCTTGCCGCAGGCGCTCGGGAACGCGGCCGCGACGTGGTGCTTCTTCCCCTGCGGCGACGTGACGCCGAGGATCAGCATGTGCTCGGCGAGCCAGCCCGGCTTGCCGGCGCCGATGTCGGCGGCTGCCCGGCCCATGGTCGAGGCGATCCGCAGCGCGAAGCATTTCTTGCCGAGCAAGGCGTTGCCGCCGTAGCCGGAGCCGTAGCTCCAGATCTCCTGCGTCTCGGGGTAGTGGACGATGTACTTGGTGGCGTTGCATGGCCACGTCACGTCCATCTGGCCCGGCGCGAGCGGCGCGCCGACGGTGTGCATGCACGGCACGAAGTGGCCGTCGCTGCCCAGGACCTCGAGCACGGCCTTGCCCATGCGGGTCATGATCTTCATGCTCACCGCGACGTAGGCGCTGTCGGTGAGCTCGACGCCGATGTGCGCGATGTCGGAGCCGAGCGGGCCCATCGAGAACGGCACGACGTACATCGTGCGCCCGCGCATGCAGCCGCGAAAGAGCGGCGGCGTGCCATCGGCAAGGCCCGTCTGCAGCAGCGCGCGCATCTCCGCCGGCGCCTTCCAGTTGTTGGTCGGGCCGGCGTCTTCCTGGCGCTCCGAGCAGATGAAGGTGCGGTCCTCGACCCGAGCCACGTCGGCCGGGCTGCTGCGCGCCAGGAAGCTGCGCGGCCGCAACACCGGGTCGAGCTTCGAGAACGTGCCGGCGGCGCAAAGACCCTCGGCCAGTCGGTCGTACTCGGCGTTGCTGCCGTCGCACCAGTAGACGTCGCGCGCCCCGGTGAGCGCGGCCATCGCCTCGACCCAGTCGATCAGCTTGGCGTGTTGCACGTACGCGGGAGCGCGCGGCGCCTGACCGGGCGTGGCGAGGCGGTTCATCGGCGATGCAGTCATGACGGCTCGAAGGAAGTGATTACCGGAGGCAGGGACGGCGATGCAATGGCGTGAGCAAAGGCGGGGCCTGTTTCAGGCTCGTTGCCGGACCGCTCGTCGTTCAGGACGACGCTCGGGCGGTTCACGACTCATCGGCGGTGTCTCTGCGGCGCGCAGGGCGCACGAATATGGGATCAAGGCAGTGTAGCCCCGGGGCTTGCGGCGAGCGAGCCGGTGGTCGGGACGGGCCCCCCGCGATAATGGGGTCGATGGTCAGCCGGCGCACGCTCCTCACCGCCTGTGCCGCGCCGATGTGGCCCGGCCTGGCGCCGGCCGAGCGCCCGGCGGACCGCGGCGGGCCGCTGCGCGTCGGCGCCGATCACGCGCTGATCGACTCCGGCCTGGCGCGAAGCCTGCAGCACGCGTTCGGCGCGAACACCGGCATCGCGATCCTGCTCGTCCCCGGACCGGCCACGGCCGTGCTCGAGGCGCTTCGCAACGGCGAGGTCGACGCCGCCCTGCTCGACATCCCCGCCGCCGAGGCCGACCTCGACCGCCAGGGCCTGGTCCACGACCGGCAGGCGATCGCCCAGGGCGAGTTCATCCTGGTCGGGCCGGTGCCGACCGCGGCGCACGGCGCACGCGGCCGCCGTCCGCCCGCCGGCCGCAGCGGGGTCGAAGCGCTCGATCGCATCCGGCTCCAGGCTCTCGCCGATCCGAACAGCCTGGTCTTCCTGTCATCCGGCGACGGCTCGGGCGTGCACGTCGCCGAGCAGGCGCTCTGGCGCGCCGCGAAGATCGCGCCGGCCGCGCCCTGGTACATCGCCGCCGACCCGAAGCAGCCGTTCATCGCCCAGGCACGTGCCCGCGGCGCCCATGCCCTCGTCGAGCGCGCCGCCTGGACGCGCCAGGGCGGCGCGCCGCTGGCGGTGCTGGTCGAGGGCGATCCGGCGCTGGTCGAATCGGTGCACGCGATGCGCTCGTTCCGGGTCAGCCACCCGGCCGGCAAGATCTTCGTCGCCTGGATCGCCGGTGGCCGCGGCCGCGCTGTGGTCGCGTCGCACGCCGGCTATCGGCCGGCCTGAGCCCGACTGCGATGGCTCTGTCCGGAACGCTACAGAGCCTGAATGTCGCTCGCGCGACGCCGGTCGCGATCAACGGCCGCAAGGTGTTGACCGGGATCGGCAAGCGTCCGGTCGAAAGCCGCCTCGCCGTGCTGCCGCTCGGCCTCGAAGGCGACGAGCAGGCCGATCTCTCGGTGCACGGCGGCCCGAGCAAGGCCGTCTACGCCTACCCGAGCGAGCACTACAAGTTCTGGCAGACGGTGCGCGCGCAGGCCGGGATCTCGCTGTGGGACGAGGCCTTGCCGCCCGGTTCGCTCGGGGAGAACCTGACGGTCGCGGGCGTGGTCGAGAACCAGGTCTGGATCGGCGACGTGCTGCGGTTCGCGCACTGCGCGCTCGCCGTGAGCGAGCCACGCTATCCGTGCTTCAAGTTCACCGCCGCGATGGGCTTCAAGCACGCCGCCAAGCTGATGGCGCAGAGCGTATGGTGCGGCTTCTATCTCGCGGTGCGCGAGCCCGGGACGATCGCAGCGGGTGAGACGTTCGAGATCGTTCCCGGGCCGCGCGAGGTCGGCATCGCCGAGCTGTTCCGGGCCCGCATGAGCAGGGCCGGCTGAATGCTGGCGTACCGCCACGCCTTCCACGCCGGCAACCACGCCGACGTGCTCAAGCACGTCGTCCTGATGCTGGTGCTCCAGCACCTGAACGCCAAGCCCAAGGCCTATCGCTTCATCGACACCCACGCCGGCGCCGGCGGCTACTCGCTCGAAGGGCGCTACGCGCAGAAGAACGGCGAGTTCGAGCGCGGCGTGGGCCTGCTCTGGACCCGCGACGACCTGCCCGCGCCGCTCGCCGACTACGTCGCGCTCGTGCGGCGCTTCAATCCCGACGGCGTGCTCACCCAATATCCCGGCTCGCCGTCGATCGCGCAGATGCTGCTCAGGCCGCAGGACGAGTTGCGCGCGTTCGAGCTCCATCCGACCGAGCAGAAGATCCTGCGCTCGACACTGGCCGAGAACCGGCGCGCGACCGTCTACGACGGCGACGGCTTCGAAGGCCTGCGCCTGCAGGTGCCGCCGCCATCGCGCCGCGCGGCGGTGCTCGTCGACCCGAGCTACGAGGGCAACGGCGACTACGCCAAGGTCGTCGGCACCGTGCGCGAGGCGATCGGCCGCTTCGCCGAGGGCGTCTACATGGTCTGGTACCCGCAGGTCAGCAAGCTCGAGGCGGCGCAGCTGCCACGGCGCCTGACCGCGATCGCGCCGAAGGGCTGGCTGCACGTGCGCCTGTCTGTGCAGGTGCCCGATGCGCAGGGTTTCGGCTTGGCGGGCAGCGGCGTCTTCGTCTTCAATCCGCCGCACACGCTGGCCGCGCCGCTGGCGACGACGATGCCCTATCTCGTCGACGTGCTCGGCCAGTACGCCGGCGCGAACTTCGCGATCGATCGCGTCGACGCGTAGCGCCGGCCGCCTGCCACGAGAGTCAGGGCGGCGGAATCCGCTTCAGGTCGCGGAACGCCGCGAACAGCCACGTGCGCATGCCGACCAGCAGCGTGTAGGGCGTGCGCTGCTCGTCGGGCATGCGCAGCTCGGCAACGTGCGCCTGCGCGAAATCCTGGCCGACGCGCTGCAGCCGCTCGACGAGTCCCTTCGCCATGCTCGGCGCGATCTCGCCGTGCACGAGCATGATCGTCTCGCCCTCGCCGTCGAAGCCGCCGCTCAGGTAGTCGGCCGCGACGTGCTCGCGGAAGTACGTCATCACCGGCCCGTGCGGCAGCCAGCGAAAGCCCTTCGCCACCTTGAGCCGGTAGCGGTTGAGCGGCCTGAGCTCGATGATGCCGAGGCGGTCGAGCTTGGTCAGGTACCGGATGCATTCCGCATCGGTGAAAAGGTAGTCGCGCGTCATCGCCTCGAACGTCCACTGGCTGAGACAGCAGATGGCGAGCAGCAGCAGGCGGCGATCGGCGACGACCGCCGTCTCCTGCTCGACCGTGAGCTGACGGCTGAGCGGCTGCGCGTCGGCGACCTTCCTCGCCAGCTCGGAGAAGTCCATCTTCAGCACGCGCAGCATCTCGTCGATGCGCGACAGCGGCATGTCGCCCTTGGCGAAGACGCGCTTGACGCTCGACTCCGACATGCCGAGAGCATCGGCGAGATCGGCATAGGTGACGCCGGCCGTGCGCAGCTCGGCCTTCAGGACGTTGACGAGATCTTGGGTCGTGCTCATGGACGGATCGGCGAGCGCGAAGTATCGACCAGCGACGGCGCTTGCGGCAACGCACGGTAGCGCGCCGCGCTCCGCTCGGTGCCACCTCTCGCCACGCCCCTGGGAGCGATGGCGCGGGTCGAAGCGCGAACCGAAGATGCGCCCGCTCTTCAACCCTTCGCGACCCACCGAGGACCCATGAACACCCACACGATCCGCCACGACACCAAGGCCTGGAAGGCCCAGGTCTGGATCTCGTTCTTCGCCGCCGCCGCGCTGTGCGCGACCGGCCTCGCCTTCCTGCCGGGCCGCGATCTCGATCGCGCTTTCATGGTGATGGGCTACATGTTCTGCCTCTCGGCGGCCTTCGCGCTCGCCAAGTTCATCCGCGACAACGACGACCGCGCGGTCGACACGCCGCTCTGGCGCGTCGTCGTCTGGGGCGCGTTCGCCCTGGCGATGGCGCTCACCGGCTGGGGGCTGGTGCAGATGGAGATCAACCCCGCCTACAAGGCCTTCCTCGGCGTCAGCTGGCTGTTCCTGATCTCGACCGCGTTCACCCTTGCCAAGACGTTGCGCGATGCCCACGACGGCGCCCTCGCCGAGGCGCGCGCAGCGCATCGATCGAGCTCCGCCGAGCGCGAGCGCGACTGACCCGAACGTTCAACCACAAGAAGGAGTCGTCGATGAACCATCCTGTTTCCAAACGCTCGCGCTGCCAAGTCGCGCTACGCGGTCTCTGCCTCGCCACCGCCTTGACACTGGCGCTCGCCTCGACCGCGCGGGCGCAATCGGCGATCTCGGACGCCAGCGCGCTCTCGGCGCTGCCGATCGCCGTCTCCGTCGTCGCGCCCGTCGCCGTGCTCTCCGCCGGAGCGGCGCTCACCGTCGTCGCCGTCGAGGCGACGAGCACGGGCGCCGTCTGGGTGCTGGAGCGCGCCTCCGACGGCACGCGCGCCAGCGTCCGACTCGTCGGCCGCGGCCTGGCCGGTGCGTCGATCGCCGCCGGCACCGTCATCGCCTGCACCGCGCTCAGCACGGGCTACGTGCTGTCCGCCGCCGGCCAGGCGATCGCCTTCGTGCCGAACGAGATCGGACGGGCATTGCTCTACAACGAAAGGATCACGCGATGAGCCGCACCTTCTTCACCCGCGTCGCCCTGGTCGCGACGCTGGCCCTCGCCGCCAGCGGCGCCCATGCCGGCCGCAGCTGCGAGCAGCGCCCGCCCACGGCCGACGCCGTGACGCGCGCGATGACGCTGGCCGAGCACACCGCGGCGCGCCTCGAGCAGAGCGGCGCGAGCGTCGTCGTCCTGGCCCGCGCCGGCCAGAACCTGAGCGAGTACGGCCTGCGCTATTCGCACCTGGGCTTCGCCTACCGCGACAGCGACGGCGTCCGGCCGGTCTGGCGCGTCGTGCACAAGCTGAACCAGTGCGGCTCGGCGCGCGCGACGCTCTATCGCCAGGGACTCGGCGAGTTCTTCCTCGACGACCTCTGGCAGTACGAGGCCGCGATCGTCGTCCTCACGCCCGAGGCGCAGGCGCACCTGCTGGCCGCGCTCGCCGACAACGCCGCCATCGCGCGGCTCGACACGCCCGACTACAGCATGGTCGCCTACCCGTGGTCGCAGCGCTACCAGCAGTCGAACCAATGGGCGCTCGAGACGCTGGCGATGACCGAGGAGCCCGCCGCCGCCACGCGCGAGCGGGCCCAGGCATGGCTGCGCCTGCACGGCTACGAGCCGACGACCCTGCACCTGTCGGCGTTCAAGCGACTGGGGGCGCGCGTGATGAGCGCCAACGTCGCCTTCGACGACCATCCGAACGAGAAGCGCTTCGCCGATCGCATCGAGACCGTCACCGTCGACTCGGTGTTCCGCTGGCTCGAGCGCGACGGCCTCGGCGGGCCGGTCGTGGTCGTGCGCTAGATTCGCGCGTCTCGCCCGTCATTGCCCGTATCGCCCGACTCCTGGAGCATCGCTTGAACACTCACGCCGACGTCGTCCCCCGGGCGCCCGCCGCTGCCGGCCACGAGCATCCGAACCAGTTCGCGCTGCTCGGGCAGCGCCGTTTCGCGCCCTTCTTCTGGACCCAGTTCCTCGGCGCCGGCAACGACAACCTCTTCAAGTTCGCGTTCACGGTGATGGTCACCTACCAACTCCAGGTCTCGTGGCTCACGCCGCAGATGGCAGGGCTGGTGATCGGCGCGCTCTTCATCCTGCCGTTCCTGCTCTTCTCGGCCACGAGCGGCCAGATCACCGACAAGTACGACAAGACGCGCGTCATCCGGTTCGTGAAGAACCTCGAGATCGCGATCATGGTGCTCGCCGCCTATGGCTTCTGGGTCGCCAGCCCGTACGTGCTGCTGGCCTGCGTGTTCCTGATGGGCCTGCACTCGACGATCTTCGGCCCGGTCAAGTTCGCCTACCTGCCGCAACACCTGAACGAGCGCGAACTCACCGGCGGCAACGGCATGGTCGAGATGGGCACCTTCGTGGCCATCCTGCTCGGCCAGGTCGCGGGCGGCCTGCTCGTGGCGATCCCGGAGGTCGGCCGCCACTACGTCGCCTTCGCCTGCATCACGCTGGCGCTGATCGGCCGCGTCACCGCGCAGGCGGTGCCGGCGTCTCCCTCGACCGACCCCGAGCTCGTCATCAACTGGAACCCGGTCACCGAGACCTGGCGCAACCTCAAGCTCGCGCACGCCAACATCGTCGTCTTCCGCTCGCTCCTCGGCATCTCGTGGATGTGGTTCTTCGGCGCCGCCTTCCTGGCCCAGTTCCCGTCGTTCGCGAAGGACGTGCTGCACGGCGATGAGCAGGTCGCGTCGCTGCTGCTGGTCGTGTTCTCGGTCGGCATCGGCATCGGCTCGCTGCTGTGCGAGGTGCTGTCGCGCCGGCACGTCGAGATCGGCCTGGTCCCGCTCGGCGCGATCGGCATGAGCGTGTTCGCAGTCGATCTCTACTTCGCCGCGCGCGGCCTGCCGCCGTCGGCCGGCTATTCGCTCGGCTCGTTCCTCGCCGAGCACGCCCACTGGCGCGTGATGGCCGACCTCGCGCTGCTCTCGCTCTTCGCGGGCCTCTACAGCGTGCCGATGTACGCGCTCGTCCAGCTGCGCTCGGCACCGAGCCACCGGGCGCGGATCATCGCCGCCAACAACATCCTGAACGCGCTCCTGATGATCGCGAGCTCGATCCTGGTCGGCGGCCTGCTCGCGGCCGGCTTCACGATCCCGCAGGTCTTCCTCGTGATCGGCATCCTCAACGCCGTCGTCGCCGGCTACATCTTCCTGCTGGTGCCGGAATACCTGCTCCGCTTCGTCGCCTTCCTCATGGCGCGCGTGATCTACCGCTTCCACGTCCGCGGCGACGAGCACATCCCGACACAAGGCGCGGCGATCCTGGTCTGCAACCACGTCAGCTTCGTCGATCCGGTGCTGCTGATGGCAGCGAGCCCGCGGCCGATCCGCTTCATCATGGACCACGAGATCTTCAGGATCCCGGTGCTCGGCTGGTTCTTCCGGCTCGCCAAGGCGATCCCGATCGCGCCGCAGAAGGTCGACCCGGTCACCTACGAACAGGCCTTCGTGCGCGCGCGGCAGGTGCTCGACGAAGGCGACCTGCTCTGCATCTTTCCCGAAGGCGCGATCTCGCGCGACGGCGCGATGGCCGAGTTCAAGGGCGGCGTGATGAAGCTGCTCGAGACCCATCCGGTGCCGGTCGTGCCGCTCGCGCTGCAGAACGTCTGGGGCTCGTTCTTCTCGCGCGCCGGTGGCAAGGCGATGAGCCGGCCGTTCCGGCGTGGCTTCTTCAACCGCGTCGATCTCGTGGCAGGCGAGCCGGTGCCGCCGACTGCCGCGACGCCGGCTTCGCTGCGCGAACGTGTCGGCGCCCTGCTCGCGTCCTAGGTGGTGAAGCCGGGCTTTGCGGCTGGCGACGGCAGCCCGATGCGCTCGTACTCCGAGATCACCTGGGCGCCGAGCAGCAGCAGCGTCGCCGCGATCTCGAGGCTGAGCAACACGACGATCGCCGTCGTCAGCGAGCCGTAGACGACGGTCACTTGCGACAAAGTCGTGAAGTACCACACGAGGACATGGCGCGTCACTTCCCAGAGCAGCGCCGCCGTGATGCCGCCGATGAGCGCGTGACGCCAGGCCAACCTGCCCGCCGGCATGACGAGATACACCGAGGTGAGCACGAAGATCTCGCCGGCGAGTCCGAGCAGGTACAGCAGCGCCCCCGACACGCCATGCAGCGACCACGACCAGCCGAGGAAGTCGACGCTCTCCTTGCCCACCGCCTGCAGGCTGCCCGCGACAAGCGTCACCAGCAGCAGGCCGATGCCG
Source organism: Burkholderiales bacterium (assembly GCA_038236565.1). GTDB lineage: Bacteria > Pseudomonadota > Gammaproteobacteria > Burkholderiales > Burkholderiaceae_C > Schlegelella_A. The sequence goes on from JBBRZP010000001.1 coordinate 87,404, forward strand.
AGCGAGAGGATGTAGACGTACGGGATCAGCACGGAGAAGATGAAGCGCCGCTTCCTGGCGACGACGCGGTGCATGAAGATTACCGACATCGCGTTCTCGAGCACCGTGAAGGCGAGCGAGCTGAAGAAGATCATCGTGCCGAAGAGCAGCCAGCCGACGCCGTCACGCTTGTCGAGGAAGTGGGCCAGCTCGCCCACGATCGCCGCCGACTGTCCCGGCACGAGCCACTCGAGGTAGCGGCCGAGCGTGGCGAGCAGTTCGCTCTCGTCGATGACGTGCGAGAGCGCGATCACCGTGAGGATGAGAAGCGGCACGATCGACAGAAGCGCGTAGTACGCGACCGCGCCGGCCAGCAGCAGGCCCTGGTTGGCACGAAACGCCTTGATCGTGTTCCAGGCGAACGACCAGGGATGGCGCAGCACGTGCTGCGCGGCCGGGCCGATCAGGCGTGCGCGGAGGTAGCGCTGCAGGACGTTGGGGGAGGAGGACATCGACGGAGGCGATTGTCGCGTGCCCGCCTCGGCTACCCCGACGGCGCCGACGGCACGGCTCAGGTCGCCTCGCCCGCTGTCAATGTCACCAGGAAGTGGAGCGGTGCCGCGAGCCCCGGCCAGATCCAGAGCACGGAATGCGTGTCGGGACGGTCCGGGTGGGCGATGACGACGAGCACGTCCCGAGCGTAGGCGCCGCGGCGGGCCGTGCGCATCGGACAGCCGCGGCGCGCGCGCTAGGGTTCGTCCGACGGAACCCGGTCGACTCAGACGCCGCGCCGTCGATCGGCGCGAAAGGCAGCCGCGAACGCCGCGAAGGTGCACGTCTCGAGCGCGGCGCGGATGTCGCGCATGAGCGCGACGTAGAAATGCAGGTTGTGGACGCTGGCCAGCATCGGCGCCAGCATCTCGCCGCAGCGGTCGAGGTGATGCAGGTAGGCGCGCGAGAAGCGCGCGCATGTCGGGCAGCCGCACGTCGGATCGAGCGGCGCCTCGTCGGTCTTGTAGCGGGCGTTCCTGATGCGCAGGTCGCCGAAGCGCGTGAACAGGTGACCGTTCCTCGCGTTGCGCGTCGGCATCACGCAATCGAACATGTCGACACCGGCCGCGACGCCATCGACGAGGTCCTCCGGCGTGCCGACCCCCATGAGATAGCGCGGCTTTCCGGCCGGCAGGCGATGCGGCGAGTGGGCGACGATGCGCTGCATCTCGGCCTTCGGCTCGCCGACGCTCACGCCGCCGATCGCGTAGCCCGGCAGTTCGAGCTCGACGAGGCCCGCGACCGACTCCTCGCGCAGCGACTCGAACATTCCGCCCTGAACGATGCCGAAGAGCGCGTTCGGGTTTTCGAGCCGCGCGAACTCGGCGCGCGATCGGCCGGCCCAGCGCAGGCTCATCTGCATCGAGCGACGTGCGTCCGCCTCGCCAGTCACCTTCCCCTCGATCTCGTAGGCTGTGCACTCGTCGAACTGCATCGCGATGTCGCTGTCGAGCACGCGCTGGATCTGCATGCTGACCTCGGGCGTGAGCAGCAGCTTGTCGCCGTTGATCGGCGACTGGAAGGCGACGCCTTCCTCGCTCACCTTGGCATTGGCGCCGAGCGACCAGACCTGGAAGCCGCCGCTGTCGGTGAGGATCGGCCGCGTCCAGCCCTCGAAGCGATGCAGGCCGCCGAACTGCGCGATCACGTCCATGCCGGGCCTGAGCCACAGGTGGAAGGTGTTGCCGAGGATGATCTCCGCACCCATCGCCTCGAGCGACGCCGGCGCCACGGCCTTGACGCTGCCGTAAGTGCCGACCGGCATGAACACCGGCGTCTCGACCGTGCCGCGGCGCAGGGTCATTCGGCCGCGCCTGGCGTGGCCTTCGGTGGCGAGAACCTCGAAGCCGAGCATCAGCGGATTGTCGCGGCGGGAGGTACCGTCGCAGGATCGCGCACGAGCATGAGCAGCGTGCGGTTGCGGTCCTCGACGACGAGCAGCCGGCCGGCGGAGTCGATGGTGAAGCCGGCGGGCGTGCCGAGCGGATGGCCCTTGCCGCGCGCCGCCCAGCCGTCGATCCACATCCGCGGCGGCCCGCTCGGCCGGCCGTTCGCGTCGAGCACGAAACTCGCGACGCGATGCCCGCCGGCGCGATAGCCGTGCCACGCGACGACGAGCTGGCCGGCGAAGGCGTTGCCTGCGTTCGCCGGCACGGCGACCATCTGCAGCGGCGCGGCGTGCGCAGGCCAGAGCAGGGCAGGCGCCTCGGTCTTCGCGCAATCGACACGGCCTTCGTAGCCGCGCGCGACCTGCTTCGCGCCGACGCAATACGGCCAGCCGTAGCTCGCACCGGCGACGAGGCGGTTCAGCTCTTCGTTCGGCGCGTCCTCGTCGCGATAGTCGACCGAGTTCTCGCCTTGCAGCAGCACGCCCGGCACGGCGACCCAGGCCAGCGCGAGCGAGTTGCGCAGACCGGTCGCGTGAGGTTTGAACGACTGCACGGTGAAGCCCGGGCCGCCGAGCACCGCTTCGTAAACCGCGGCGCGCGGTTTCGCGCCGACCAGGTCGGGACACGGCATCGGCAGCGCGTTGGTCGCGTCGCGACACGCATCGCTGCTCGAGCCGACGTTGACGAACATCCGGCCGCCGGGCGCGAATGCGATCTCCTTGAGCGGATGCGCGCCGTCGTCGGGGAGGCGGTCGAGCACGGTCTCCTGGGCGATCGGCAGCGCCGCCTTCGTGCGCCAGATGCGCCCGGCCTCGCCGACATAGACGCGGCCGTCGGGCCCGAGCGCGAGGCCGAGCGGGCGATCGAGCTTGTCGGCGATCACGGTCATCGTGACCGGTCCGGCGCCGCGTGCCGCAGCCAGGTCGAACTGCAGCAGCCGGCCGCGCCGCGGCTCCCAGCTGCCCATGTCGACGAGCCAGAAACGGCCGGGCGCAATCTCGAGGACGCGGCGCGGGAACGTGAGCCCGTCGCTCGCATCGGCGACCAGCGCCAGGCACCAGCCGGCCGGGACGGTGAGCGCGACGCGCGGGAAGCCGGCGCAGGTGCCCTCGGTCACCTCGCTCGCCGCACGAGCGCTGGTCGGTACCGCGAGCGCGAACGCGACGAGGGCGGCGTTCGCGAGTGCCAGCGCGCCGGATGCGACGCGGCGCCGCGCTCTCATCGAACGCCTCCGTCCGCGCGCGCCAGGAGCATCGCGTCGCCGTAGCTGAAGAAGCGGTAGCGCGACGCGATCGCGTGGGCGTAGAGCGCGCGCATGCGCGCGTAGCCCGCGAACGCCGAGACGAGCATCAGCAAGGTGCTCTTCGGCAGATGGAAATTGGTGAGCAGCATGTCGACGACGCGGAAGCGAAAGCCCGGCGTGATGAAC
>JBBRZP010000002.1:0-69483 GCA_038236565.1 Burkholderiales bacterium
AGCTTCCTCGACAAGAACCCGGCGACGGCCCAGGCGCTCGCCAACGCGATGGTCCGCGCCGACCGCTGGATCCAGAACGCCGGCGCGCGCGAGATCATCAATGCCGTGCCCGAGAACTACCTGCTTGGCGATCGCGCCGTCTACGTCGACGCCTTCCTCGCCGCCAAGGGTGCGCTCTCGCCCGACGGCATGTTCCCCGAGGCCGGCGCCGAGACTGCGCGCCGCGCGCTGGCGAGCATCGACCCCGAGATCGCGAGCGCGAAGATCGATCTTGCGGCGGTCTGGTCCAACGACTACGCGAAGCGGGCGAACGCCAAATACCGCAAGGGCTGAGGCATCATCGCGGCCATGTCGGCCGCCGCCCACGAAGAGGGCTTTCTCCCGCTCCATCGCATCGAGGCGCTCACCGACGGCATCTTCGCCGTCGCGATGACGCTGCTCGTGATCGAGCTCAAGCTCCCCGACCACGGAACGGTGCATTCGGCCGCTGATCTCGCCAATGCGCTCGCCGCGCTCATTCCGAAGGCGATTTCGTGGGTGCTGAGCTTCTTCGTGCTGTCGCTGTTCTGGATCGGCCATCACCGCGTCTTCGCGTTCGTGCGCCACGCCGACGCGAAGCTCGTGGTCCTCAATCTGTTCGAGCTCGCGGCGGTGAGCCTGATGCCGTTCTCGGCGGCCCTCTCGGGCGAATACGGCAGTGCGCTGCTGTCTCAGGTGGTGTTCTCGGCCAACATGGCGATGCTCGGCGTGACGGCGCTGCTCGTGCTGCGCCATGTGCACGGCCATCCCGGGCTCGGACCGATGCCGATGCCGGCGCCGAGGTATCGCGGCGCCCGGCTGCGCATCGTCGGCGTCATCCTGATCAGCGTGCTCGCCGTCGTCATCGGCGCCTTCTTCTCGATCCCGGCGGTGGGGAACATGGCCTTCATGCTCATGGCCGTGCTCAGTCCGATGTCGCGCGCGATCGAGCGACGCGGGCTCGACGCCGCCCGAGCGGCCGAGGTCGCGGCGCGTTCGCCGTGATCCCGGCGCGCTGGGCGCGCCGTCGATGATGCCGGCTCGCTAGACCTCAGCGCGACGAGACGATGGCGCACTGCGTCTGGCGCGCTCTCTGCGCATCGATCATCGCGACCGCTTCGTCGACGGTGATCTGATAGATCGGCTGCGTCAGGTGAACGTAGCCGATCAGCGCCGGCATGCCGGCACCCGCGTGCTCGACGACGCGCCGCTCGGTCAGCGTCATCTTCGCGGCGCAGCCGCCGGCGACGGTGGCCGAGCTCGACGGCGCGGCATGACTGGCGAGCGGTGCGGCGAGCACGGTGCACGCGGTCATCAGGAAGACAAGACGGACTGGGCTCATGGTGTGACTCCTCGCGGCCGGTGTGGACGCAGACGCAAGGTAGGCCTGCGCCGCCGCCGCTTCATCCTCAATGCGACGGGCGCCCGAAACGCAGGTGCGAATCCGTCCCCAAGCCGACGGACGCCACCGTGAACAGTGCTCATGATCGAAGTGCACGTCTACACTCGGCGCGCCGTTCTGCACCACGAGTCCATGTCGATCGCGTCCGCCGCCGCTTCACCCTCGCTCTCGCTGACGCGGGTCACCTGCACGTTTGCAGACAAGTCCGATCGCAGCCGGCGCTACACCGCCGTGCGCGACGTGACGCTCGCCGTCGCCGACGGCGAGTTCGTCTCGGTCGTCGGCCCGACCGGGTGCGGCAAGAGCACCTTGCTCAACGTCGCCGCCGGCCTGCTCGCGCCGAGCTCGGGGACGGTCGAGGTGTTCGGCCGGGCGCTCGCCGGCATCAACGCGCGCGCCGGCTACATGTTCCAGTCGGAGAGCCTGATGCCGTGGCGCACCGCACTGCAGAACGTCGCCGCCGGCCTCGAGTTCCGCGGTGCGTCGGACGCGAACTCCGCCGCGCACGACTGGCTCAAGCGCGTCGGCCTCGGCGGCTTCGGCGACCGCTATCCGCACCAGCTCTCGGGCGGCATGAGGAAGCGCGTCAGTCTCGCGCAGACGCTCGTCCTCGATCCCGACATCATCCTGATGGACGAGCCGTTCTCCGCGCTCGACGTGCAGACGCGCCAGCTCATGGAGAACGAAGTGCTCGGCCTTTGGCAGGCCAAGCGCAAGGCGGTTCTCTTCATCACCCACGATCTCGACGAGGCGATCGCGATGAGCGACCGCGTCGTGTGCCTCTCCGCCGGGCCGGCTGCGCATCCGATCGGCGAGTTCGCGATCGACCTGGCGCGGCCGCGCGACGTCGCCGAGGTGCGCGCCACGCCGCGCTTCGTCGAGCTGCACCAGGCGATCTGGTCGGTGCTGCGCGACGAGGTGCTGAAGGGCTATCGCCAGCAGCTCGCGGCCTGAGCGCCGGCCTGGCCGTTCAGCGCAAGCGCGGCTGGCGCGCCAGCCACGGGCCGAGCAGCGCGAGCGCCCGCTCGACCTCCTCGCCGCTGATGGCGAACGAGAAGCGCACGTGACGGTGGCCGTGGATCGGATCGAAGTCGATGCCGGGCGCGATCGCGACGCCGGTCTCGTCGACGAGGCGGCGGCAGAAGGCGAGGCTGTCGTCGGTGAGGTGGCCGACGTCGGCGTAGAGATAGAACGCGCCGTCGGGCGGAGCGATGCCGCCGAGGCCGAGGCGCGGCAGCTCGGCGAGCAGGCGATCGCGGTTGCTCGCGTACTGCGCGACGGTCGCGACCAGCTCCGGCATGTCGTCGAAGGCGGCGAGCGCGGCATGTTGCGAGAGGCTCGACGGCACGAGGAAGAGATTGATCAGGTAGTCGCTCAGCGTGCGCACGCAGGCGGCCGGCGCGACGATCCAGCCGAGGCGCCAGCCGGGCATGCGAAAGAGCTTCGAGAAGCTGTTGAGAACGATCGCGTCCGGGTCGAGCGCGAGCGCCGTCGTCGCCTCCATCCCGTAGCTGACGCCGTGGTAGATCTCGTCCGAGACGACGCGCGTGCCGTCGCGGCGGCAGCGCTCGACGAGCGCGGCGAGCTCGTCGCGCGAGAGCATCGCGCCGGTCGGGTTGGCCGGGCTGGCGACGATCAGGCCGTGCAGCGGCTCGGCGAGCGCGTCGAGCATCGACGGCTGCAGGCGATAGTGCACGTCGGCGCCGCAGTCGATCTCGACCGCCGTGCGGCCGAGCGCCTTCAGCGCGTTGCGATAGGCCGGGTATCCCGGCCGCGCGACGCCGATGCGGTCGCCGGCGGCGAAGAGCGCGGCGAACACCGCGACCAGGCCGGCGCTCGCGCCGCTCGTCAGCAGCACGCGCTCGGGCGCGACCTCGATGCCGTGGGTCTCGCCGTAGTGGCGGGCGATCCGCTCGCGCAGCGCCGCCGAGAGCCAGTAGCCGCTCGAGTCGCGGTCGAGGCTGGCGTGGGCCGCGGCGCGCGCCTTGGTCGGGATGCCCGCCGAGGGCTGTCCGAAGTGCATCGCGATCGCGGACAGGCCGGCGCGCAGGCGCGCCATCGCGAGCAGGCCGATCTCGCCGGCGTGGAAGGGTTCGATCACGGCGCCGCGCGGCGCGAGGGGTGTGGTCATGGCGTGGGCGTCCTGGCTCGGCGCCATTGTCGCCATCGCCTACGATCGGCGCCGCGATGAAGCATTTGCGTCTCTGGCAGCTGTTGCTCCTGCTGGCCGTGTTCGTGAGCTGGCACCTGCTGACGACGCCCGGCCTCCTGCCCAACTTCATGTTCGACAACGACCGCCAGGCGGCGTTCTTCTTCGGCGAGCCGCTCAAGATCTTCGGCCGCGTCTGGGCCTGGTTCGTCACCAACCACGACATCTACGAGCACCTCTGGGTCACGCTGGTCGAGACCGTGCTCGCGTTCGTGCTCGGCACGATGCTCGGCCTCGGCTTCGGCCTCTGGCTCGCGCTCAGCCCGCTCGCCGGCGCGATCGCCGATCCTTACATCAAGGCGCTCAACAGCATGCCGCGCGTGATCCTCGCGCCGATCTTCGCGGTCTGGTTCGGCCTCGGCATCGCCAGCAAGGTCGCGCTCGGCATCACGCTGGTCTTCTTCATCGTCTTCTTCAACGTCTACCAGGGCGTGAAGGAAGTGAGCCCCGTCGTGCTGGCGAATGCGCGCATGCTCGGCGCCTCGCAGCGCCAGCTGCTGCGCCACGTCTACCTGCCGAGCGCGACGAGCTGGGTGTTCAGCTCGCTGCACACGAGCGTCGGGCTGGCCTTCGTCGGCGCGGTCGTCGGCGAATACCTCGGCTCGTCGCGCGGCGTCGGCTACCTGATCCTGCAGGCCGAAGGCGCGTTCGACATCAACACCGTGATGGCCGGGATCCTTGTTCTCACGGCTTTCGCCTTGACGCTCGACGCCGCTGTCGGCCGGGTCGAGAAGCGGTTGATGCGCTGGCAGCCGGCGGCGGGCGAGACCGAGAAGCTGTAGCGAGGGCCTCGACGCGCCGACTACTTCGACGTCGGCATCGTGAAGTCGGCGCCCTTGGGCGTCGACGACGGCCAGCGCTGCATCACCGACTTCTGGCGGGTGTAGAAGCGAACGCCTTCCTCGCCGTAGGCATGGGTGTCGCCGAACATGCTCGACTTCCAGCCGCCGAAGCCGTGCCACGCCATCGGCACCGGGATCGGCACGTTGATCCCGACCATGCCGATCTCGACCCGCCGCGCGAACTCGCGCGCGACGTTGCCGTCGCTCGTGAAGCAGGCGACGCCGTTGCCGAACTCGTGGCCGTTGACGAGCTTGAGCGCGGCATCGAAGTCGGCCACGCGCACGCACGAGAGCACCGGGCCGAAGATCTCTTCCTTGTAGATCTTCATCGCCGGCGTGACGTGGTCGAAGAGCGTGCCGCCGGTGAAGAAGCCCTGCTCGTGGCCGGGCACGGCCAGGCCGCGGCCGTCGGCGGCGAGGGTCGCGCCGTCGCTGACGCCAGACGCGATGTACGACTCGACGCGCGCCTTGGCCTCGGCCGTGACGAGCGGGCCCATCTCGGCGTCGGTCTCCATGCCGTTCCTGACCACGAGCTTCGCGGCGCGCTGGGCCAGGAGCGGCACGATGCGGTCGGCGACGTCGCCGACCAGCACCGCGACCGAGATCGCCATGCAGCGCTCGCCCGCCGAGCCATAGGCCGCGCCGATCAGTGCATCGACCGCCTGCTCGAGGTTGGCGTCGGGCATCACGACCATGTGGTTCTTGGCGCCGCCGAGCGCCTGCACGCGCTTGCCCTGCTTCGCGCCCGTCTCGTAGATGTAGCGCGCGATCGGCGTCGAGCCGACGAAGCTGAGCGCCTTCACGTCCGGGTTGACCAGCAGCGCATCGACCGCGACCTTGTCGCCCTGGACGACGCTGAACACGCCCTTCGGCAGACCGGCCTCGGCGAGCAGCTCGGCCATCAGGATCGACGGCGACGGATCGCGCTCGCTCGGCTTGAGCACGAAGCAGTTGCCGCAGGCGATGGCCACCGGGTACATCCACATCGGCACCATGCACGGGAAGTTGAACGGCGTGACGCCGGCGACGACGCCGAGCGGCTGGCGCATCGTCCAGTTGTCGATGCCGGTCGAGACCTGCTCGGTGTAGTCGCCCTTCAGCAGCTGCGGGATGCCGCACGCGAACTCGACGATGTCGATGCCGCGCGACACCTCGCCCTGCGCGTCGCTGAAGACCTTGCCGTGCTCCGAGGTGATCATCGCCGCGAGCTCGTCGCGGTGCTGATTCAGGAGCGCAAGGAAGGCGTTGAGGATGCGTGCCCGGCGCAGTGGCGGCGTATCGGCCCAGGCCGGGAATGCGGCCTTCGCCGTGGCGACGGCCGAGTCGACCTCGGCCGCGGTCGCGAGCGCGACGCGGCGCGCGACCGCGCCCGTGGCCGGGTTGTAGACGGCCTGGCTGCGGCCGCTCGCGCCGGCGAAGCGCCGTCCGCCGATGTAGTGGCCGATGTCGGCGCTGCTGGTGAAGCTGTCGTTGGCGCCCATGGGCGTGTCTCCTGTGAATCGAAGGGTCAGCCGCGGCGATCCAATGTGGGGCGACGAGGCGCGGATCGATCGTCGATGGCCGGCGTCGGCCGCAGTGCATTCAGCGGCACCGACGGCGTCGTCCAGAGGATCGAATCGGTCTGTCCCGACATCACGACCGCAAGCTTGGTGACGATGGCGCGCAAGGCGACGACGTCGCTCGGGCGCCAGTGCCGCTGCGCCGACGTCTCCTCGCAGCACACCATGCCGTAGGCGCGGCCGTTGAGCAGGAACGCGGCGTCGATCATCGACAGCACGTTGTTGGGAACGAGGTAGCTATCGCGCATCGGCTGCAGCGCCGGATCGTTCATGGCGTCGACGCTGAGATACGTGCCGCACTCGATGAGGGCGTTGAAGTACTCGCGGTACTCGACCCGGCGCAGGCGCCGCTCCGAGGTGTCGAGCGCGCCGCCGGCGCGTTTCGACGCGAAGCAGAGCAGCGACAGCTCGTCGCCGTCGCCGTTGAATTTCCACAGGCTGACGCGCGAGCAGGCCATGCGTGCCAGGATCACATCGAGCACCGCCGAGCGGGTCTCGTCCCGGGTCGTCCTGCCCGCGTAGAACACGCTCAGGATCTCTTGCAGGCGCTCCGATACCCGGACTTGTGACGTCATCCCGCAAGTATCCGCCAAGGGATCGGCGCGCGGCATCGTCGCCGGCGTCGCCGCGACGGGCCGCAGCTATGCTCGACGCGTGCCGAAGGGAAACGCCATGGAGTCGGAGCGCGAGATCGACGAGCTGCAGGGCCTGCTCGACGCGGTGCCCCCGCCGCTCGAAGCGCTCGACGTCGCCACGCTCGACGGGTTTCTCTGCGGCGTCATCGTCCAGCCGCGACGGATCGTGCCCGAGCGGTGGCTGCCGTTCGTCACCGACGGCGACGGCCGGCCGCTGCCGGCGGCCTTCGATGCACGTCGCCTGCGCGAGCTCGCCGTGCGCCGCGAGGCCGAGCTCCGGCGCGCCATCGATCGGCGCGAGTGGTTCGATCCGCGCGTGTTCGAGCTCGAGGACGACGACGCGGCCGGACCGGCCGGCGACGATGGCGAGACCGACGTCGACGCCGTCTATCCGTGGGTCGCTGGCTTCGCGGCGGCGATGGAGATCTTCCCCGGCCTGCTCGAAGGCGACGACGAAGCGCTCGTCGAGCCGCTCGCCTTGATCTATCGCCACCTCGATCCCGACGACCTCGAGGACGCCGACGCCCTTATCGCCGAGATCGAGTCGCTCGAGCCGCCGGCCGATCTCGCCGCCGCTGTCGAGGAGCTGGTCCGCGCGACGCTGCTGCTCGCCGACGTTGCGCGCGACCGCTCGCGTCGCTGACGCGCGCTCGCCGTCAGATCGTCAGCGGATCGACGTCGATCGCCCAGCGCAGGACGCGTGGCGTGCCCTCGCCGCGCGTCGCATGGAGCGCGTCGAGGTGCGGCAGCCAGGCGTGCAGCATCGCCTGCAGGCGCGGCCGCGACGCCGACTCGACGAGCATCTGCATCCGCTCGACGTCGGCGACGCGGGCGACATCGAGCGGCACGGGCGAGTAGATCATGACGTCGGCCGCATCGTCGAGCGAGCGGCCGACCTCGGCCGAGGCGGCGAGGAAGGCGCGCGCCGCCTCGGCGGTCTTCGCCTCGGCGCGCAGCACGGCCAGGTGCGAGTAGGGCGGCAGGCCGGCGCTCTCGCGTTCCATCAGCTGGCTCGCCGCGAAGGCCGCATAGTCGTGCCGGCAGAGCGCCTGGTAAAGAGGATGCTGCGGGTGCCAGGTCTGCACCCACATCTCGCTCGGATGCGCGGCCTTCGCGTCGCGGCCGGCGCGTCCCGCCGCCTGCATGAGCAGCGCGAACAACCGCTCGGGCGCGCGGAAGTCGCTGCTGAAGAGCGAGGTGTCGGGATTGATCGCGGCGACCAGGCCGATGCGGCGGAAGTCGTGGCCCTTGGCGACCATCTGCGTGCCGACCAGGATGTCGACGTCGCCGGCATGGACCGCGCCGAGCTGCGCCTCGAGCGCTCCCTTAGCTCGCGTCGAGTCGGCGTCGATGCGTGCGATCCGCGCTTCGGGCAGCAAGGCCGCGAGCTGTTCCTCCAGCCGCTCGGTGCCGCGGCCGACCGGCGCGATGTCGGGGTTGCCGCAGTCGGGGCAGGCGCGCGGCACGGGTTCGGTGAAGGCGCAGTGGTGGCAGCGCAGGGTGCCGTCGTGCTTGTGGAAGACGCGCCAGGCGCTGCAGTGCGGGCAGCCGCTCATCCAGCCGCATTCGCCGCACTGCAGCACCGGTGCGTAACCGCGCCGGTTGAGGAAGACGAGGCTTTGCTCGCCGCGCGTGACGCGCTCGCGCAGCGCGTCGACCACCTGCGGCGCGAGGCCGGGCGGCATGCCGCGGACCGTGCCGCTACCGAGCCCGACGGTCGCCTTGGCGAGGCGCCCCATGTCGACCAGCCGCACGCGCGGCCACGGCGCGGCGCCGACGCGCTCGGGCAGCGACAGGCGCCGGTAGTGGCCGGTGTCGGCGCGTTGCCAGGTCTCGAGCGACGGCGTCGCCGAGCCGAGCACGACCAGCGCCCCTTCGCGCCGGCCGCGCCAGACGGCGAGGTCGCGCGCCGAGTAACGCGCTCCTTCCTGCTGCTTGTACGACGCGTCGTGCTCCTCGTCGACGACGATCAGCCCGAGCCGCGGCAGCCCGGCGAAGATCGCCAGCCGCGTGCCGAGGACGAGGTCGGCGAGGCCGAGCTGCGCGGCGAGCCAGCTGCGCAGGCGCTGCGCGGGCGTGAGCCCGCTGTGCAGCGCGACGATGCGGCGTCCGGCAAAGCGGCGCGTGAAGCGCTCGACGAGCTGCGGCGTCAAGTTGATCTCGGGCACCAGGACGAGCGCCTGCTTGCCGCGCGCCAGGACGGCCTGCGCGGTGCGCAGGTAGACCTCGGTCTTGCCGCTGCCGGTGACGCCGTGCAGCAGGATGGTTTGCGGCGCGGTCGCGGCGAGTGCGCCATCGATCGCGGTCAGGGCGGCGGCCTGGGCCTCGGTCAGCGGTGGTTCAGGCTCGGCCTCGGCTGCGCCGGCCGGCGCACGCACCGCCTCCGCCGCGAACGCCTTGTGCAGGCGGCGCACGCGATCGGCCAGCGCCGCCTGGCCGAGCCGGCGCAGCTCGGGTGGCAGCGCTGCGAGGGCGATTTCGCCGGTGCTGCGCTGGTAGTACGACGCCGCGAACTCGAGCAGCGCGCACCACGACGGGTTCAGCGCCGGCATGCCGGCGCACACCTCGGCGATGTCGCGCACCTCGGCGGGCAGGATCGTGCTCGCCTGCGGATCCGGCGGCCACACCAGTCCCGCGACTTCGCGTCGTCCGAACGGCACGCGCACCAAGGTGCCCGGCGCAAGCGGACGCTGACTTCGGTAGCTCAGCGTGTGCTGGAGATTGGCGTGACGCGGCGCATCGACGAGCACCGGAACGATCGTCTGCGCCTGCTCGAGGTCGCTGCCTTCAGCCGGGTCTGCCGCTCTTGCGAGAAAGTTCACGTTCGGGCGGTAAGTCGATGATTTGGCGACGCTTTTGCATTTCTCCACCGCGCTTGTGGATAACTTTGTGGGTAAGCCCGCTCGCCGACGCTGAAACGCTTGATCTGATTGGCTTGTGGACATCTTGCCCGCTTTCGCGGCATCGCCGAGAAGTCAATGAAATCAACAACTTGGAGAGGTCGCCGAAAATCGCGATGATGCGGCGCAACAGAGGGCGTGATTTTTATGACAGAACCAAGTCATGGGGATAAGTCAAGCCCTTAGTGCTCACTCACCCGCAAAACTTCGCGAACAACCGGGGTCGACGTGGGTCAGGCGCCGGCATGCGCCGGCGTGGTGCGCGACAACGCGTGGACGCTGTCGACCAGCACCGCGACGCTCTCGGCCGGGGTGTGCTGGCTGATGCCGTGGCCGAGGTTGAAGATGTGGCCGTTGCGCGTGCCGCCTGCATCGCCGCGTCGAAAGCTCGCCAGCACGCTCGCGGCCTCCTGCCGGATCGCCGCCTCGCCCGCGAACAGCACCGTCGGATCGAGGTTGCCCTGCAGAGCCACGCCGTCGCGGACGCGGCGCCGTGCGGCGCCGAGGTCGACCGTCCAGTCGACGCCGACCACGTCGGCGCCGGTCGCGGCGATCGCCTCGAGCCACGGCGCGCCGCCCTTGGTGAAGACGATGTGCGGCACGCGCCGGCCGTCGGCGTCGCGCTTGAGTAGCTTCACGACGCGCTCGGTGTAGGCCAGGCTGAAGGCCTGGAACGCGCCGTCGGCGAGGACCCCGCCCCAGCTGTCGAAAATCATCACCGCCTGCGCGCCGGCGTCGATCTGGGCGTTGAGGTAGCGCGCGACCGCCTCGGCGTTGATCACCAGGATGCGATGCAGCAGGTCGGGCCGCGCGTAGAGCATCGTCTTGACGAGGCGGTAGTCGTCCGAGCCCGAGCCTTCGACCATGTAGCAGGCGAGCGTCCACGGGCTGCCCGCGAAGCCGATCAGCGGCACGCGGCCGTCGAGAGCGCGCCGGATCGAGGCGACGGCGTCGAAGACGTAGCGCAGCTTCGCCATGTCGGGCACCTCGAGCCGGGCGACCGCGGCCTCGTCGCGGATCGGGCTCGCGAAGCGCGGGCCCTCGCCTTCGGCGAAGCTCAGGCCGAGGCCCATCGCGTCGGGCACGGTGAGGATGTCGCTGAAGAGGATGGCGGCGTCGAGCGGGTAGCGATCGAGCGGTTGCAGCGTCACCTCGGTGGCGAACTCGGGGCTCGTCGCCAGGCCCATGAAGCTGCCGGCGCGGGCGCGCGTGGCGCGGTATTCGGGCAGGTAGCGGCCCGCCTGGCGCATCAGCCAGACAGGCGTGTACTCGGTCGGCTGCGACAGGCAGGCGCGCAGGAAGGTGTCGTTCCGGAGAGGGGCTGGCATCGCCGAATTGTCGCCTCGCCCGGACCATAATCGCCGCCACCCTTCACGACCCGGGAACGCCATGCTTGCCAACGACGTCCTGCACACGATCGGCAACACGCCGCACATCCGAATCAACCGGCTCTTCGGAAAGTCGCACAACGTCTACGTCAAGAGCGAGCGCTCGAACCCCGGCGGCTCGATCAAGGACCGGATCGCGGTGGCCATGGTCGAGGCGGCCGAAGCGTCGGGCGCGCTCAAGCCGGGCGCGACGATCGTCGAGCCGACCTCGGGCAACACGGGCGTCGGCCTGGCGATGGTCGGCGCGGTCAAGGGCTACCAGGTGATCCTGGTGATGCCCGACAGCATGAGCGTCGAGCGCCGCCGCCTGATGCTCGCCTACGGCGCGCGCTTCGAGCTCACACCGCGCGAGAAGGGCGTCAACGGCGCGATCGCGCGGGCGCAGGAGATCGTCGCCGCGACGCCGGGCGCGTGGATGCCGCAGCAGTTCGACAACCCGGCCAACATCGACATCCACGAGCGCACGACGGCGCTCGAGATCGCGGCCGACTTCCCGAGCGGCATCGACGCGCTGATCACCGGCGTCGGCACCGGTGGCCACCTCACCGGCTGCGCGCAGGTGCTGAAGAAGATGTGGCCGAAGCTGAAGGTCTATGCGGTCGAGCCGAGCGCCTCGCCGGTGATCAGCGGCGGCCAGCCGAGCCCGCACCCGATCCAGGGCATCGGCGCCGGCTTCGTGCCGAAGAACCTGCACGTCGACCTGCTCGACGGCGTCATCCTCGTCGAGGCCGAAGCAGCGCGCGAGATGGCGCGGCGCTCGGCGCGCGAGGAGGGCCTGCTCGTCGGCATCTCGTCGGGCGCGACGCTGGCCGCGATTGCGCAGAAGCTGCCCGAGCTCGCCGCCGGCGCGACCGTGCTCGGCTTCAACTACGACACCGGCGAGCGCTACCTGTCGATCGAAGGATTCCTGCCGGCATGACGTTCGAGACGGGGCGGACGTGTTGAAGCCGAAGGTCCTGATCGTCGAGGACGAGCCCGGCATCGCCGACACGATCCAGTACGCGCTGCGAACCGACGGCTTCGAGCCGGCGTGGTGCGCGACCGGCGAGGAGGCGCTGGCGCGCGTCCGCGAGAGCGCGCCGGCGCTCGTCATCCTCGACGTCGGCCTGCCGGACGCGAGCGGTTTCGAGATCTTCAAGCGCCTGCGCGAGTCGAGCGACGTGCCGGTCGTGTTCCTCACCGCGCGCAGCGACGAGATCGACCGCGTCGTCGGCCTCGAACTCGGTGCCGACGACTACATCGCCAAGCCGTTCTCGCCGCGCGAACTGGTCGCGCGGGTGCGCTCGATCCTGCGCCGCAGCCAGCGCTCTGCGACCCCGGCCGCCGTGCCCGCGCCGGCGGCCGGGCCGATCCAGGTCGACGAGGGCCGCATGCAGGTGCGCTACTACGGCCGCGCGCTCGAGCTGTCGCGCTACGAGTTCGGCCTCCTGAAGGCGCTCGCGTCGCGCCCGGGCCACGTGTTCACGCGCGAAGCCCTGCTCGACCGCGTCTGGGGCGACGACAGCGACAGCATGGACCGCACCGTCGACGCCCACGTCAAGACACTGCGCGCCAAGATGAAGGCGATCGCGCCCCTGCACGATCCGATCCGGACCCTGCGCGGCAGCGGCTACGCGCTCGCCGAAGACCTGCCGGCAAAACTGTCCACGCCCTGACTCTTGCCACGGAGAACTCGCATGATTCACTTCCCGACGCGCCGCGCGGCGCTCGCCGCTGCCACGCTGGCGGCGATCCTGATTCCGGCCGGGACGTTCGCACAGCCCGCGCCCGCGCCCGCATCGGCGCCGACCCGTACCTACGCCATCGTCTCGCTCATCGGCGACGAGTTCAGCGTCGTCAGCAAGCGTTCGGAGGTCGGCACGAATCTCAATCCGAACGAGCGCACCACGCTGCCCGTGCCCGACGCCATCTTCGACCGCATCGCCGCAGCCGAGCTCGAGGCCCTGCTGCTGCGCGCGAAGCCCGGCACGCCGGTGCTGCGCGCGCTGATCCGCGATCCGCGCCTGTTTGCGCTGCAGGACAAGCTGCTGACCGAATCATCGGAGTCGCACGACATGCGGATCGCGCTCCACGACCTGCTCGCCAAGGCCGGCGCGACCGACCTCTTCCTCGTCACCAAGCACCGCGGCACGCCGCAGATACAGACCACGACCGGCAGGTATCCAGGGAGTGGATCGATCAGCGGCATCGGCTTCTACATCGACAACGACACCACCCTCTACAACGCCAGGACCAAGGTTGGGGACCAAGGATTTCTGTCGCCATACGCCTACCTCGCGGTCTCGTTGATGGACCTCGCCTCGATGCGCGTCGTCAAGACCGGCAACGGTCTCGAGTCGACGGCCGCGATCGCGGCGGAAAAGGGCGGCGCGGCCCACGCCTGGGACGCGCTCACCGCCAAGGAGAAGGTCGACGCGCTCGACCAGGTCATCCGCACGGCGATCGGCACCGGCTCGGCCGGCATGATCCCCGAGTGACGCGACGGCCGCGGGCGGCCGGGGCCTGCACGCGCGGGCCGCGATGACCAAGCGCACCCGCATCTTCATCGGCATCCTGGTCGCGTACGCGCTCGGCGTCGCGTTCCTGATGTACCGCCAGCTCGCAGACATCGATCCGCGCTACCGCGAGTCGGCCGAGGACTCGCTCGTCGACACCGCCCAGCTCATGGCGTCGCTGGTCGAGCAGGCGTCGGCCGGAGGCACGCTCCGGGTCGATGCGCTCGCGCCGGTGTTCCGGTCGCTCGGCGAGCGCCGCTTCAGCGCCGAGATCTACGGCGTCGAGAAGACGCGGGTCGAGCTGCGCATGACGGTCGTCGATCGCCAGGGAACGGTCGTCTTCGATTCGCGCGCCGACGCGTCCGCGCCGCCGGCCGCGTCGGCGCCGGCCACCGCATCGGCCGCGCCCGGCGCCGATCACTCGCGCTGGCACGACGTCTATCTCGCCCTGCGCGGCCGCTACGGCGCGCGCACGACGGCCGACGTCGAGGGCGATCCGCGCAGCTCGGTGATGTACGTCGCCGCGCCGATCCGCGATCTCACGCCCGGCAGCACGAACGAGATCATCGGCGCCGTCAGCGTCGGCAAGCCGGTGCAGAGCTTCGGCCAGTACGTCGAGGCGGCGCGCCGCAAGACGCTCGAGCTCGGCGCGACCTCGGTCGTCGCCGTGCTGCTGCTCGTGGTCATCCTCTCGGTCTGGCTGGTGCGGCCGTTCGGCGTCATCTCCGACTACGTGCGCTATGTCCGCGCCGAGCGCACGTTCAGCCTGCCGCGCCTCGGCCGGCGCGCGCTCGGCGCGTTCGGCGCTGCCTACGACGAGATGCGCGACGCACTCGCCGGCCGCAACTACGTCGCCGACTACGTCCAGACGATGACGCACGAGGTCAAGGGGCCGCTGTCGGCGATCCGCGGCGCGGCCGAGCTGCTGCAGGAGCCGATGGCCGACGCCGACCGCTCTCGCTTCGTCGCCAACATCGTGCGCGAGACGCAGCGCATCCAGGAGCTCGTCGACCGGATGATGGAGCTGACCGCGCTGGAGTCGCGGCGCAGCCTCGACCACGCGACGCCGGTCGCGCTGCGCTCGCTCGCGCAGGAGGTCGCCGCCAGCGCCGCGTCGACGGCCGAGGCACGCGGCATCGCGCTCGAGCTCGTGCCCGGCGACGACGATCCGGTCGTCCCGGGCGACGCCTTCCTGCTCCAGCGCGCGCTCGCCAACCTGGTCGACAACGCGCTCGACTTCTCTCCCCGCGGCGGCCGCGTGACGATCGACGTGATCGTCCACGCGCGCAGCTGCGACCTCGTCGTCCGCGACGACGGCCCGGGCATCCCCGAGTTCGCCGAGGGCAAGGTGTTCGAGAAGTTCTATTCGCTGGCGCGGCCGGCGACGGCGAAGAAGAGCACCGGGCTCGGCCTCTCGTTCGTCAAGGAGATCGTCGACCTGCACCGCGGCCGCGCGACGCTGAAGAACCAGACCGGCGGCGGCGCGGTCGCGACGCTGTCGCTGCCGCGCCGCCGCCGGCCCGATCGAGCCAGTGATCGACCTTGACCGTGCTCGCCGGCATCGTCGAGCCGGCGCTGCGCCTGGGCGGCACGCGGTGCGGCGCGGCCGGGCCCATGGCCGTCAGGTCGCGCGCCGGAGCGCGTGCGTCGTGTAGTCGAGGAGCGCGTCGACGAGCGTGGCCAGATGCTTCTGCACGGCGTCGAAACCGGCGCTCTTCTCGCGCGTCGCCTCGTCCATGTAGAGGCGCTTGTTGACCTCTAGCTGCAGGCTCATGCGGCCGTCGGCGGGATCGGAGAAGGCGCGCACGAGCTCGACGCCCTTGTACGGATCGTTGATCTTGACGTCGTAGCCGAGGCCGGCGAGCACGCCGCGGACGAGCTCCGTGAACTCGGCGTCGCAGGTCGTGCCGTCGCGGTCGCCGAGGACGAAGTCGGCGCGCACGCGTCCGGCGCCGCCCTCGCCCTGCGCGCCGCCGACCGCGTTCATCGAGTGGCAGTCGACGTGCCAGCTGCGCCCGAAGCGCTCGCGCGTTGCGGCGATGCGGTCGCGCACCGCGCCGTGGTACGGCCGGTGGTAGCGCTCGATGCGCGCGCGCACCTCGTCGACCGACAGCTTGCGGTCGTAGATGGCGCGGCCATCGTCGAGCGTGCGCCAGACCAGTGCCTTGCCGATGGCGGCCTTGCCGCTCGGCACGTGCGTGTCGGGCCAGCGGCCGCCGTCGACGAGTTCGAGGTCGATGTCGCCGGGGTGGCGGTTGAAGTCGATGTAGGTGCGCGGCGCGAGCGCAGCGATCAGCGGGATGCCGCGCTCGGTCGCCGGCATCCAGAGCTGGTCGACGAAGCAGTCCTCGCCGTCCCGCAGGTCGAACTCGGTCAGCACCGAATCGAAATCGGCGGGGAAGGCGAAGCCCGAATGGGGTGAATCGAGGACGAGCGGCGTCTGCGGCGCGGTCGGGCCGTGGAGCACGTAGGACGGGGCGAACAGGGCGGCGGGCATCGGTCGAGGATAGACCCACTTGAAGCCGGGCAAGGCCGGCCGCACGTTACGATAGTCAGGCTTTCCCAGGAGAACGCACATGCTCGGATTCACAGCGCCGGCGGCACGCCGGATCGGTCTCGCCGTGCTGGCGATGGTGTCGTTCCTCGGCCTGCCCGGCTGCGGCTACAACGACTTCCAGTCGCTCGACGAGCAGGTCAAGGCGTCGTGGTCGGAGGTGCTGAGCCAGTACCAGCGGCGCTCCGATCTGATCCCCAACATCGTTGCGACTGTGAAGGGCGAGGCCAGCTTCGAGCAGGACACGCTCACCAAGGTGATCGAGGCGCGCTCGAAGGCGACGTCGATCCAGGCGACGCCCGAACTCATCAACGACCCGGCCGCGTTCAACAAGTTCCAGCAGGCGCAGGGCGAGTTGAGCAGCGCGCTCAGCCGACTGCTCGTCGTCACCGAGAACTATCCGAGCCTGAAGGCCAACGCCGCGTTCCAGGACCTGCGGGTCACGCTCGAAGGCACCGAGAACCGCATCACCGTGGCCCGCAACAAGTACATCGCCGCCGTGCAGCAGTACAACGTCAAGGTGCGCAGCGTGCCGACCAACTTCACGGCGATGATCTTCGGCTACAAGGACAAGCCCAACTTCGCGGTCGCGAACGAAGCGCAGATCTCGGTGCCCCCCGCCGTGAGCTTCGACAAGCCCGCGTCGCGCTGAGCGGGCGAGGACGACGCCGGGGCGACCGATGCGCGCACTCTTCGCCGCGCTGCTCGCTGCGGCCGCGCTGGCGTTCGGCAGCGCCTTCGCCGAGGACGTCGTGCCGGTTCCGGTGCTCACCGCGCGGGTCATCGACCAGACGGCGACGCTGAGCGAGTCGCAGAAGGCGGCGTTGAGCAGCAAGCTCGAGTCGATCGAGAAGACCAACGGCGCGCAGATCGTGATCCTGATCGTGCCGACGGCGCGTCCGGAAGACATCGCCTCGTTCGCGCAGCGCGTCGCCTCGAACTGGAAGCTCGGCCGCAAGGAAGTCGGCGACGGGCTGTTGCTCACCGTCGCCAAGAACGACCGCGACGTCAACATCCAGGTCGCCGCGACGCTGCAGGGCGCGATCCCCGACGTCACCGCCGGCCGCATCATCCGCGAGCAGATCCTGCCGGCGTTCAAGGCCGGCGATTTCGCGGGCGGCCTCAACGTCGCGGTCGACAGGCTCGGCGCGCTCGTCGCCGGCGAGAAGCTGCCGCCGCCGGCAGGCGCGCAGCAGTCTGCGCGGCCTCGCCCAGGTGCCGGCTTCAACCTGCAGGACATGGCGCTCTTCCTGTTCATCGGCGTGCCGATCCTGGGCCGCATCCTGAGCAGCGTCATGGGTCGCAAGCTCGGCGCGCTCGCCACCGGCGGCGCGGTCGGCGCGATCGGCTGGTTCCTGACGGCGAGCGTGCTGATCGCCGCCGGCGCCGGCGTCGTCGCGCTGTTCGTGGTCGGCGTGATGGGCCTCGGCTCGCGCGGCGGCGGCCCGATCATCTGGGGCGGCGGCGGGGGCGGCTTCGGCGGGGGTGGTGGCGGTTTCGGCGGCGCAGGCGGAGGCTTCGGCTCGGGTGGCGGCGGCAACTTCGACGGCGGCGGCGCCTCGGGTCGGTGGTGATGGAGCACTGGACCCTGCGTCTCCTGCGCCACCGGATGCTCGACGAAGGCGACGCGCGTCGCTTCCTCGACGGCGCGGCGCTGAAGCGGATCGAGGCGCGCGTCGCCGCGAGCGAGCGGCATCACAGCGGCGAGATCCGGGTGATGGTCGAGGCCGGACTGCCGCTCAGCTATCTGCGCCGAGGTGCGACGCCGCGCGAACGCGCCGTGGCGATGTTCGGCAAGCTCGGCGTCTGGGACACCGAGCGCAACAACGGCGTGCTCGTCTACCTGCTGCTGGCTGAACGCGCGGTCGAGATCGTCGCCGACCGCGGCCTCGATCGGCAGGTCGGCGCCGACGCGTGGGCACGCATCGCGGCGTCGATGACCGAAGCCTTCGGCCGGGGCGACTTCGAGGCCGGCCTCGTGGGCGCGATCGACGCCGTCGACGCGCTGCTCGTGCGCCACTTCGCGCGCAGCGCTGGCGACGCCGACATCAACGAGCTGCCCGACGCGCCGGTCCTGCGGTGAGCACGCCTCACGCGTCCGCGCCGCCCGGGTCGGTCGAGGCGCTGCTCGCGCTGGCGGTGGGCGAGGTCAACGCCGGGCGGGTCGACGCGGCCCTCGCGCGCTGCGAGGAGGCCGCCGCCGCGCATCCGCCGCATCCGGCCGTGCTGCAGTTGATCGCGGTTCTGGGTCTGCAGCGCGGCGACCTCGCGCGGGCGGGAGAAGCGATCGCGGGCAGCCTGGCGCTGCGTCCCGGGCACGGGCCGTCGGCGCTCGTCGCCGGCGACGTCGCACGCGCGACGGGCGACTTGGCCGCGGCCCTCGCGCAGCACGAGCGTGCGGTCGCTTTGCTGCCCGGTCGCGCCGACGCGATCTGGGCGCTGGCGCAGACGTTGCGCGCCCTGGGTCGGCTCGACGCGGCCCAGGCCGCGCTCGAACGCACGGTCGCGCTCGCCCCGGTCCACGCGCAGGCGTGGTTCGCGCTGGCGCTCGTGCGTCAGGACCGGCGCGACCTCGACGGTGCAGCCGTCGCATTGCGCAAGCTGCTCCAGGTCGCGCCGCCGCGCGCGGAGGTCGAGGTCAACCTCGGCATCGTGCTGCAGGAGGCCGGCCACATGGACGAGGCGTGGAGAGCGTACGGGCGCGCGTATCGATTGAGCGGCGACAGCTTCGGGCGCATCGTCCACGCCCTCGCGGCGCCGGGCTGCGGCCGGCTCTGGCTCGACCTCGACGCGCTGCGCGCGCATCTCGAGGCCCTGCCGGCCTGAGCGATCCGTCAGGCCGCGCCGCCCTTGCCGCGGAAGCGCTTGCGGTAGACGCCCGGCTCGCCCATGATGTCTGCGGCGAGCGCGGCGTAGCGGTGCGCGCGCTCCGGCGACATCGCCTCGCACACGAGTTCGGGTGCCGTGCGCGGCACCGGGAAGCACTGCGCGATCGGCGTGCCGCGCGGCAGCACGCCCGCGAATGCGCGATCGGTCCAGAGCGCCGGAAAGTTGATGCCGACGTCGCTGAAGGCATCGGCGTCGACGAGGCCGGTGACGAGCCGAAACGGCAGGTCGGCGCGGTTGATCGGGTGCAGGGCCATCAGAGACCAGCCGGGCTCGAGCTCGATGGTCCAGAAGCTGTTGAACTTCAGCGCCGCGCGATGGCCTTCGCCGAACGGCGACCCGGCGAGCTGCTCCGGGACGTGGAAGCTGAGCGGCGCGCGCGGGTGGTCGGCGATCGCCAGCGTCGGCAGCGGCCAGTCCCAGCTGAACTGCTCGTCGCGCACGACGACGTCGCAGGGCAGGACCATCATGAAGCCGTGCGACATCGCGTCGACGAACGGCGGGCATTGCTTGAGCGTGCGGATGGGCCGCCCATGGACCGCCGACGGCACGCGCGGCGTCATGTCGCGCAGCCACTGCGGCAGCGATTCACGCGCCGGTCGAGGCCGCGGCAGGATGTCGATCAGTGCGGGGTCGCAGCGGAAGGTGATCTGCACGGTGTCGCGATGATGCCCGCGTCCCGCATGAAAAAGGGGCAGCACCTGCGCGCTGCCCCTGGGCTTGGTCAAGCCATCGGCCCGAGGGCCGTGTCGCCTAGCGCACGCGACCTTCCTTCCACGCGTTCAGGAGCTTGTCGTAGACGATCGTCTCGCCCTTGGGCTTCTCGTTGGCCAGCTTCTTCCACGGCGCAGCCTTGTCGCTCAGGTACTTGGCCGGGTCGCCGCGCGGGTTGAGCTTGGGTGCGCAGTGCGCCATGCCGGCACGGCCGAGGCGCTCCATCACGTCGTCCATCTCCTTTGCGAGGTTGTCCATCGCCGCCTGCGGCGTCTTCTCGCCGGTGACGGCCACGGCCACGTTCTTCCACCACAGCTGCGCCAGCTTCGGGTAGTCGGGAACGTTGGTGCCGGTCGGCGTCCAGGCCACGCGCGCGGGGCTGCGATAGAACTCGATCAGGCCGCCGTACTTGTTCGCGTTCTGGGTGAAGTAGTCATGCCGGATGTCGCTGTCGCGGATGAACGTGAGCCCGGTGATCGACTTCTTGAGCGACGTCGTCTTCGAGGTCACGAACTGCGCGTACAGCCAGGCGGCGGTGGCGCGGTTCGGGTCGTTCGACTTCAGGAACGTCCAGGAGCCGACGTCCTGGTAGCCGTTCTGCATGCCCTGCTTCCAGTACGGGCCGTTCGGCCCCGGTGCCATGCGCCACTTCGGCGTCCCGTCGGAGTTCACGACCGGCAGGCCCTGCTTGATCATGTCGGCGGTGAAAGCGGTGTACCAGAAGATCTGCTGCGCGATCTGGCCTTGCGCAGGAACCGGGCCGGCCTCGCCGAAGGTCATGCCCGTGGCTTCCTTCGGCGCGTACTTCTTCATCCAGTCGATGTACTTCGTCAGCGCGTAGACGGCGGCCGGCGAATTGGTCGCGCCGCCGCGCTCGACCGCCGCGCCGACCGGCGTGCACTTGTCGGCGCCGACGCGGATGCCCCACTCGTCGATCGGCAGGCCGTTCGGGATGCCGATGTCGGCCGTACCGGCCATCGACAGCCACGCGTCGGTGAAGCGCCAGCCGAGCGACGGGTCCTTCTTGCCGTAGTCCATGTGGCCGTAGATCGGCTTGCCGTCGATCGTCTTCACGTCTTCCGAGAAGAACTGCGCGATGTCCTCGTAGGCGCTCCAGTTGAGCGGCACGCCGAGGTCGTAGCCATACTTGGCCTTGAACCTGTCCTGCAGGTCCTTCCTCGCGAACAGGTCGGCACGGAACCAGTACAGGTTGGCGAACTGCTGGTCGGGCAGCTGGTAGAGCTTCTTGTCGGGCGCCGTCGTGAAGCTGGTGCCGATGAAGTCCTTCAGGTCGAGGCCCGGGTTGGTGTACTCCTTCCACGCACCGGCCATCTGGTCGGTGAGCGAGAGCGCCGTTCCGTAGCGGTAGTGGGTGCCGATCAGGTCGGAGTCGGAGATCCAGCCGTCGTAGATCGACTTGCCGGACTGCATCGAGGTCTGGAGCTTCTCGACGACGTCGCCCTCCTGGATGATGTCGTGCTTGACCTTGATGCCGGTGATCTCCTCGAAGGCCTTGGCCAGCGTCTTCGATTCGTACTCGTGCGTGGTGAGCGTCTCGGACACGACCGAGATCTCCTTCACGCCCTTGGCCTGGAGCTTCTTGGCAGCCTCGATGAACCATTTCATCTCGGCCATCTGCTGGTCTTTGTTGAGCGTCGACGGCTGGAATTCGCTGTCGATCCATTTCTTGGCTTCGGCCTCACCAGCCCACGCGCTGTGGCCCAGGGCCAGAGCGGCGGCGGCAAAGGCCACGGCATGCAAGCGCAACTTCATTTCGGTCTCCTCTGAAACTTCCCTTGGAGTCTTGCGACACGCCGGCCGGGAAGCGATTCGCCGGGTGCCTTTCTGAACACGGATTCAGCCCTTTCGCAAGATCAGCGCGAGCAGCAGCATCGACGCCACGAAGCTCCACCAGATCGAAGGTTCCTGCTCGAGCGAGAACCAGCCCATGAGCTTCTCGCTCGCGGCGACGAAGGCGAGGTTGACCCAGGCGGCGGCGAGCAGGCCCATGAAGAGGCGGTCGCCGCGCGTGGTTGCGAGCGGCAGCCAGCCCTTCCTCAGGACGGTGGGCGAGCGCAACTCCCACACCGTCATGCCGACGAGCATCAGCACGATGCTGCAGAAGAAGACGGCCACCGGCAGCGTCCACGCCATCCACTCGAACATCAGCGCACCTCCTTCATACCCGGCCCATCGCGAAGCCCTTGGCGATGTAGTGGCGCACGAACCAGATGACGATCGCGCCGGGCACGATGGTCAGCACTCCGGCCGCGGCCAGCACGCCCCAGTCCATGCCCGACGCCGACACCGTTCGCGTCATGACGGCGACGATCGGCTTGGCGTTGACGCTGGTGAGCGTGCGCGCCATCAGCAGTTCGACCCAGCTGAACATGAAGCAGAAGAACGCGGCGACGCCGACGCCGGCCTTGATCAGCGGGATGAAGATGGTGAGGAAGAAGCGCGGGAACGAATAGCCGTCGATGTAGGCGGTCTCGTCGATCTCGCGCGGCACGCCGCTCATGAAGCCCTCGAGGATCCAGACCGCGAGCGGCACGTTGAAGAGCAGGTGGGCGAGCGCGACGGCGATGTGGGTGTCCATCAGGCCGAGCGTCGTGTAGAGCTGGAAGAAGGGCAGCAGGAAGACCGCCGGCGGCGTCATCCGGTTGGTGAGCAGCCAGAAGAAGACGTGCTTGTCGCCGAGGAAGGTGTAGCGCGAGAAGGCGTAGGCGGCGGGCAGCGCGACGAGCAGCGAGATCACCGTGTTGATGGCGACGTAGATCATCGAGTTGATGTAGCCCGAGTACCACGACACGTCGGTGAAGATGACTTTGTAGTTGTCCCAGGTCAGGGCCTTCGGCCAGAGCGAGAAGACGCTCAGGATCTCCTCGTTCGTCTTGAACGACATGTTGATCATCCAGTACACGGGCAGGATGGCAAACACGAGGTAGAGGACCAGGAAGACGGTCCGCTTCTTCCAGCGGCGCTCATCCATGGCCGGCCTCCTTGTCGGCCGTGCCGACGCGCTGCATCCAGTTGTAGAGGATGAAGCAGAGCAGCAGGATGATCAGGAAGTAGATCAGCGAGAACGCCGCCGCCGGGCCGAGGTCGAACTGGCCGACGGCCTTCTGCGTGAGGTACTGGCTGAGGAAGGTCGTCGCGTTGCCGGGGCCGCCGCCGGTGAGGACGAACGGCTCGGTGTAGATCATGAAGCTGTCCATGAAGCGCAGCAGCACGGCGATCATCAGCACGCCGCGCAGCTTGGGCAGCTGGATGAAGCGGAACACGGCGAGTTTGGAGGCGCCGTCGATGCTCGCCGCCTGGTAGTAGGCGTCGGGGATCGCGCGCAAGCCTGCGTAGCAGAGCAGGGCGACGAGCGGCGTCCAGTGCCAGACGTCCATCAGCAGCACGGTGAGCCAGGCGTCGCGGGCGTTGCCCGTGTAGCTGTACTCGATTCCGAGCCTGGCGAGCGCGGCGCCGAACAGGCCGATGTCGGTGCGGCCGTAGATCTGCCAGATCGTGCCGACGACATTCCACGGAATGAGCAGCGAGATCGCGACCAGCACGAGCACCGCCGAGGCCTGCCAGCCCTTGGCCGGCATCGACAGCGCGAGCGCGATGCCGAGCGGGATCTCGACCAGCAGCACCGACAGCGAGAACCCCATCTGGCGGATCAGTGCGCCCTGCAGGTCGTCGTCGCGCATCACCGACTTGAACCACTCGGTGCCGACGAACACGCGTCGCTCCGGCGAGATGATGTCCTGCACCGAGTAGTTGACGACCGTCATCAGCGGCAGGATCGCCGAGAAGGCGACGCAGATGACGACCGGCAGGATCAGAAGCCAGGCCTTCTGGTTCACGGTCTTCATGGCGCCACCTCCGCCACGAGCACGTGGTCCTTGTAGAAGCAGGTGTGGCTGCCGACGATCGCGAGCCACACGGTATCGCCCGTCTTCGGGATCGCCTCGTCGGTGCCGAGGCGGGCGCGGACGACGGTGCCCGGGATAGGCTCGCCGGCCGCCTCCGTCGAGCGTGCGCCCTCGACGCTCGCCGTGACCAGCCAGTAGGTGCCGATGTCCTGCGCCTGCGTCACGAGCGCCGGGACGGCGCCCTCGGCCCCGGCCGGTGCGAGCGTCACGTACTCGGGCCGGACGCCGAGCGTCACGTCGCCGAGGTCGGCGAGGCCGCTGAGGGCGAGCGAGAGGCTGCGGCCGGCGACCTCGATGCTCGCCCCCCGCGACGTCGCCGGCAGGAAGTTCATGCCCGGCGAGCCGATGAAGTGGCCGACGAAGGTGTGCTGCGGCCGGTCGAAGAGCTCCGAGGCCGTTCCGGTCTGCACGGCTCGGCCGCGCGTCATCACGACGACCTGCTCGGCGAAGGTGAGCGCCTCGACCTGGTCGTGCGTGACGTAGATCAGCGTCAGCTTGAGCTCCTGGTGGATCTGCTTCAGCTTCCTGCGCAGCTGCCACTTCAGGTGCGGATCGATGACCGTCAACGGCTCGTCGAAGAGCACGGCCGAGACGTCCTCGCGCACCAGTCCGCGGCCGAGCGAGATCTTCTGCTTGGCGTCGGCGGCCAGGCCCGCGGCGCGCGTGTTCAGCTGGCCGCTCAGCTCGAGCATCTCGGCCACCTGGCCGACGCGGCGGGCGATGCGGTCGGGCGCGACGCCGCGGTTCCTGAGCGGGAAGGCGAGGTTCTCGGCGACCGTCATCGTGTCGTAGATCACGGGGAACTGGAACACCTGGGCGATGTTCCTCTGCTGCGGCGTGCGCGCGGTGACGTCGACGCCGTCGAACCCGACGCTGCCCTGCGAAGGCTTGACCAGCCCCGAGACGATGTTGAGGAGCGTCGTCTTGCCGCAGCCCGACGGCCCGAGGAGGGCGTAGGCGCCGCCGTCGGCGAAGGTCATCCGCAGTGGCAGCAGGGCGTAGTCGTCGTCCCCGGTCGGGTTCGCCTTGTAGGCGTGGGCGAGGTCGAGGTCGATGCGGGCCATGAGTCAGCGCCTCGCCTGGGCGGCCGGCGCGACGAGCAGATCGCCTGCCGCGTCGAAGACGTAGACCCGGCCGGTCTCGAGATAGAGGCTCACCGGCGCGCCGAGGGTGAAGGCGTGGACGCCAGTGAGCTGCGCGACCAGCTCGCCGATCGCCGTGTCGACGTGCAGGAAGGTGTCCGAGCCCGAGATCTCGGCGAGTTCGACCGTGCCGGCGAGGGCGACGTCGCCGGGTCGCCCGCGCACGCGCAGCGCGCCGGCGCGGATTCCGACCGTGACCGCCTGCGACGCCGAGCCCGGCAGCGCCAGCGCCAGCGTGACGCCGCCGGGCAGGGCGACGCCGCCGGCGGCCGCTTCGCCGGCGACGAGGTTCATGGGCGGATCGCTGAAGGCGCGCGCCACGCGGATCGACTTCGGCCGATGAAAGACGTCGGCGGTCGCGCCGTACTGGAGCAGCTCGCCGGCATCGAGCACGGCGGTGTAGCCGCCCAGAAGCAGCGCCTCCGTCGGCTCGGTGGTGGCGTAGACGACGGTCGAGCGGCCGCCAGCGAAGAGCTGCGAAAGCTCGGTGCGCAGCTCCTCGCGCAGCTTGTAGTCGAGGTTCACGAGCGGCTCGTCGAGGAGCATCAGCGGCGCGTCCTTGGCCAGCGCCCGCGCAAGCGCGACGCGCTGCTGCTGCCCGCCCGAGAGCTCGGCCGGCAGCCGCCCGAGGAACGGCTCGATGTGCAGCTTGGCCGCCAGCTCGGCGACCCGGCCGCCGACGTTCTTGTCGCCGCGCAGCTTGAGCGGCGAAGCGATGTTGTTCGCCACCGTCATCGACGGATAGTTGATGAACTGCTGGTAGACCATCGCCACGTCGCGCTCGCGCACGGGCTTGCCGGTGACGTCTGTGCCGTCGACCAGGACGCGGCCCTTCGTCGGCGCGTCGAGGCCCGCCATGACGCGCATCAGGCTGGTCTTGCCGGCCTGGGTCGCGCCGAGCAGGACCGTGACCGCGAACGGCACCAGCGCCAGGTCGAGCGGATACAGCCAGGCCTCGGCGCCGACGCGCTGCTCGACGCGTTCGAGCGTCAGCTCCATGCCCGCTCCGAAGGTTGTGCCGCGCCGCTGCCCGAGGGCCATGCGGCCTTGCACCAGCGCGCCACCACCGCGCGCTGGGCCTCGCTCAGGTGCAGGCCGAGCTTGCTGCGCCGCCAGAGGACATCGTCGGCGCTGCGCGCCCACTCCCGATCGTGCAGGTAGCGCAGTTCGGCCTCGTGCAGGCCGGGCGCCACCGCGGCGCCCAGGCCGCTGCCGCCGAGCAGGGTCTCGACGCGCGAGCCGTAAGCGCGCGCGAGGCGGTGCAATAACGGCGCCGGCAGCGCGGGATGGCGCAGCGCCAGGACCTGCTTGAAGCGCACGAAGTCGGTATCGGGCCGCTGCGGCGATTCGATGAAGTCGCTCAGGTCGCCGCCCGGCAGGAACGCGCCGTGGGTCCAGGCACCGCGCGACATCGGAAGCGCGCCGGCGAGGAGATCGCCGACCTCCTCGGCGAGCTTGCGGAAGGTTGTGATCTTGCCGCCCCACACCGTCAGCAGCGGCGCGCCGGCGCTGTCGAGGTCGAGCTGGTAGTCGCGCGTCACCGCCGACGGATCGCCTGACTCGTCCTCGAGCAGCGGGCGAACGCCCGAATAGCTCCAGACGACGTCGCCGGGCCGGACGGGCCGTGCGAAGTAGCGGCTCGCCTGCTCGCACAGGTAGGCGGTTTCGGCGGCGTCAATGCGCGCCTCGCCGACCGGTCCGGTGTGCTCGACGTCGGTGGTGCCGATGAGCGTGAAGTCGCCCTCGTAGGGGATCGCGAAGATGATCCGCTTGTCGGGGTTCTGGAAGATGTAGGCGTGGTCGTGGTCGAACATCTTCGGCACGACGATGTGGCTGCCCTTGACGAGCCGGAGCTCCTTGTGCCGGCCGATGTGGGCGGCGTCGCCGAGAAACTGGGCTGCCCATGGTCCGGCGGCGTTGACGAGCACGCGGGCATGCACCGTGCCGGCGCCCGCGCCGTCGAGGCGCACCTGCCACCGGTCGGCGCCGCGCCGCGCGTCGACGCAGCGGGTGCGGGTGAGGATCGTCGCGCCGTGCGCCGCGGCGTCGACGGCGTTGAGGACGACGAGGCGGGCATCGTCGACCCAGCCGTCGGAATAGACGAAGCCCTTGGTGAACTCGGGCTTGAGCGCCTGTCCTGCGGGATGACGGCGCAGGTCGACCGTGAGCGAGCCGGGCAGGACCTCGCGGCGGGCGAGATGGTCGTAGAGGAACAGGCCGGCGCGGATCATCCACGAGGGCCGCATCGACCGGTCGTGCGGCATCACGAAGCGCAGCGGCCAGATGATGTGCGGAGCGCTCTTCAGCAGCACCTCGCGCTCGGCCAGCGCCTTCCTCACGAGCGAGAACTCGTAGTACTCGAGGTAGCGCAGGCCGCCGTGGATGAGCTTGGTCGACGACGACGAGGTGTGCTGGCCGAGATCGTCCTTCTCGCAGAGGACGACGCTCGCACCCCGGCCGGCGAGGTCGCGGGCGATGCCGGCGCCGTTGATGCCGCCGCCGACGACGAGCACGTCGCAGTGGCGCTCGGCGGCAGGATCGCTGCCGTCGGACGGTCGGGCGGGCAGAGGCGCGGGGCCGGAATCGGTCAAGCCGGGGTCTCCTGGGGAGTGGCAGCGCGTCGAACGACCCGCGCAGGGCGCCGGCGGTCGCGGGCTGTTCGTTTTGTTTCGTTTGTTGATCGACTCCTTTCGTTTTAGCTCGCTTGTCGTCGAAGCGCAAGCGCGGTTTCCTTGATGGCGACGCGTCGGTCAGGGCTTAAGGTCTCGTCGACGACCCTGTCCTTGCCCGACGCCGCGATGATTCCCAACCCGCGCCAAGCCTTGCTGCTCGAGGAAGTGCGGACACGCGGCTCGGTCTCGGTCGACGCTCTGGCCGAGCGCTACGGCGTGACCCTGCAGACCGTGCGGCGCGACGTGAAGCTGCTGTCTGACGCCGGTCTCCTGGCGCGCTTCCACGGCGGCGTGCGCGTGCAGAGCTCGACCACCGAGAACATCGCCTATCGCCAGCGCCAGCACATCCAGCGCGACGCCAAGCGGCGCATTGCGCGCGCCGTTGCCGCGGCGGTGCCGGCGGGCTGCTCGCTGGTCATCAACATCGGCACGACGACCGAGGCGATCGCCCACGAGCTGCTGCATCACAAGGGCCTGCGCGTCATCACCAACAACCTGAACGTCGCCGCGATCCTGTCCGACAACCCCGATTGCGAGCTGATCGTCGCCGGCGGCATCGTGCGCTCGCGCGACCGCGGCATCGTCGGCGAGGCGACGATCGACTTCATCCGCCAGTTCAAGGTCGACATCGGCCTGATCGGCATCTCGGCGATCGAGGGCGACGGCAGCCTGCGCGACTTCGACTACCGCGAGGTGAAGGTGGCGCGCGCGATCATCGAGCAGTCGCGCGAGGTCTGGCTCGCCGCCGATCACAGCAAGTTCAACCGGCCGGCGATGGTCGAGCTGGCACGCCTCGACGAGATCGACATGCTCTTCACCGACGCGCCGCCGCCACCGCCCTTTCCCGAGCTGCTCGCCGCCGCGGGAGTCACCTGCGTCACCTGCTCGAGCCCGTCATGAGCCAACCGCGCCACCTTCTCGCCCTCGACCAGGGCACGTCGAGCTCGCGCGCCATCGTCTTCGATGCGCGCGGCACGATCGTCTCGCTCGCGCAGCAGGAATTCCGTCAGATCTTTCCGCAGCCCGGTTGGGTCGAGCACGACCCGATGGAGATCTGGCAGAGCCAGCTCGCGACTGCGAAGAGCGCGCTCGCGCAGGCGAAGCTCGCCGCGCCCGACATCGCCGCGATCGGCATCACCAACCAGCGCGAGACGACGATCGTCTGGGACCGGGCGACCGGCGAGCCGATCGGCAACGCCATCGTGTGGCAGGACAGGCGCACGGCGCCGGCGTGCGAAGCGTTGAAGCAGCGCGGCCTCGAGACGCTCTTTCGCGCGCGCACGGGGCTCGTCCTCGACGCCTATTTCTCCGGGACCAAGCTCGCCTGGCTGCTCGATCACGTCCCCGGCGCGCGCGCCGCGGCCGAGCGCGGCGAGCTCGCCTTCGGCACGGTCGACAGCTGGCTGATGTGGATGCTGACGGGCGGCGCGTCGGCGTCGACGCGGCAGCAGGCCGTCCACGCGACCGACGTCAGCAACGCCTCGCGCACGCTCCTCTTCGACGTGCCCCGCGGCGTGTGGAGCGACGAGCTGCTCGCCGCGCTCGCGGTGCCGCGCGCCGTCCTGCCGGACGTCCATCCGTCGAGCCACGTCTTCGGCCACACGAGCGCCGATCTCTTCGGTGCGCCGATCGCGATCGGCGGTGTCGCCGGCGACCAGCAGAGCGCGCTGTTCGGCCAGGCGTGCTTCCGTCCGGGCCAGGTCAAGAACACCTACGGCACCGGCTGCTTCATGCTGATGAACACCGGCGACCGCTTCGAGGTCTCGGCCAACGGCCTGCTGGCGACGAGCGCAGCGCAGCCCGGCCCGGCTCGTCAGTTCGCGCGCGAGGGCAGCGTCTTCATCGGCGGCGCGGTCGTGCAGTGGCTGCGCGATGGCCTGAAGGCGATCAAGGCGAGCAGCGAGGTGCAGCAGCTCGCCGAGAGCGTGCCCGACAGTGGTGGCGTGATGTTCGTGCCCGCCTTCACCGGCCTCGGCGCGCCGCACTGGAACCCGGACGCGCGCGGCACGATCGTCGGCCTGACGCGCGGCTCGACGATCGCCCACATCGCCCGTGCCGCGCTCGAGTCGATCGCGTTCCAGAGCGCGGCGCTGCTCGACGCGATGAGCAAGGACATCGTCGCCGGTGGCGGCGCTCCGGTGGAGGAGCTGCGCGTCGACGGCGGCGCGTCGGTGAACGACCTCCTGATGCAGTTCCAGGCCGACCTGCTCGGCATCCCCGTGATCCGGCCGAAGGTGATCGAGACGACGGCCCTCGGCGCCGCCTATCTTGCGGGCCTCAGCTGCGGCGTCTACGCCGGCACCGACGAGCTCGCCGCGCAGTGGCAGGTCGACCGCACCTTCCTGCCGACGATGTCGCGCGAGCGCGCCGGCCAATGGATGCAGCGCTGGGAGCACGCCGTCGTCCAGGCGACGGCGTGACGGGCGCGAGTCTCTCCTGACACCACGCTGTCAGGAGTCGTCGCGCAGCATGAGCGCTCCGATTCGAGGTCTCGGAACGCACGGTCTACCGCGACGTCGCCGATCTCGCCGCGCAAGGCGTGCCGATCGAAGGCGAGGCGGGCGTCGGCTATCGCATGCGCTCGGGCTTCGACCTGCCGCCTCTGATGTTCACGCGCGAGGAAGCCCAGGCGCTGGTCGCAGCGGTGCGCGTCGCCGGGTCGCGCCTCGATCCGGCGCTCGCTGGCCACGCCGACGGCGCGCTCTCCAAGATCCTCGCCGTCCTGCCCGCGGCCGCGCGCGCCGCCGCGGAAAGCATGGCCGTGCTCGCGCCGCCGGCGGCGGTCGACGCGCGGCCACGCGCGAGCGGCTCGGCGTCCTGCGCGAGGCCGCCGAGCAGCGCCGCAAGGTGCGCCTCGCGTATCTCGACCTGAAGGGCGTGCGCACGAGCGAGCGCGTCGTCCGGCCGCTCGGCTGCGTCTTCTGGGGCGACGTGTGGACGCTCGCCGCGTGGTGCGAAGCACGCGCCGATTTCCGCAACTTCCGGATCGACCGGTTCGACACGCTCGCGGTCCTCGACGAGCGCTTCCGCGACGAGCCCGGCAAGACGCTCGCCGACCTGCTGCGCGTGGTCGGCGCCGATCGATCGGGCGCCTGGCGATAGGGTGGCGGCCGTATGCTTGCCGCCATGCGCGAGCCCTTCGTCCCGATCCTCGGCCTGCATCACTTCGCCTGGCGCTGCCGCGACTGCGAGGAGACGCGCGCCTTCTACGAAGACCTGCTCGGCCTGCCGCTGGTCCACGTGATCCGCTCGGACGTCGTGCCGAGCACGGGCGAGCATTGCCCGTACGTGCACGTCTTCTTTCGCATGGCCGACGGCTCGCACCTCGCCTTCTTCGACCTCGGCGACGACCAGGTCGCCGAGCCGTCGCCGAACACGCCGGCGTGGGTCAACCACATCGCGCTGCGCGTCGAGTCGGTCGAGGCGCTGCACACTGCGAAGGCACGGCTCGAGCAGGCCGGCGTCGAGGTGCTCGGCGTCACCGACCACCACGTCATCGAGTCGATCTACTTCTTCGACCCGAACGGCATCCGCCTCGAGCTGACGGTGCCGACGGCGAGCGCCGCGACGATGGCGCGGCACGCCGACGAGGCGCATGCGGCAGTGGCGTCGTGGTCGCTGGAGAAGCGCGCCGCGCTCGCTCGGGAGCGCGACGCCGACAAGCGCGCCGACGCGGCCGCCAACCTCTCGAACTTCGGTGCCATGGACGCCTGAATCGCGCCGGCGCGGCACGCTTCACCGTCGCTTCCCGCCCGCTTCATCGCGGGTTCGCCGCCGACCGCAAGACTGGCCCCGCCTCGTCACTTCCGGTCTTCATCCCATGAGCCATCTCATCGTGCACGGCGGTCGCCCGCTCCGCGGCACCGTCTCGCCCTCGGCCAACAAGAACGCGGTGCTGCCGATCCTCTGCGCGACGCTGCTGACGAGCGAGCCCGTCGTGCTGCACCGCGTGCCCGACATCACCGACGTGAGGAAGCTGCTCGCCTTCTTCCGCGAGCTCGGATCGAGCGTCGACATCGACTTCGCGACCGGGACCCTGCGCCTGCAGCACCGCAGCGGCATCGGCGACCACGGCGTGCGACTGCCCGGGCAGATGCGCTCGTCGATCATGCTGGTGCCCGCGCTGCTCGCGCGCTTCGGCCGCGCCAGGCTCGACGACGACGTCACCGGCTGCACGCTCGGCGCGCGCGAGATCGATCCGCACATCGACGTCTTCCTCGCCTTCGGCGCCGAGGTCGAGCGCGGCCGCGGCACGCTCGCCGTGCGCGCGCGGCGGCGTCTGTGCAGCGCCGACCACTGGCCCGACTACGCCTCCGTCACGACAACCGAGAACTTCGTGCTCTGCGCGGCGCTGGCGCGCGGCCGCTCGCGCCTCGTCAACGCGGCGTCGGAGCCGCACGTGCAGGAGTTCTGCGCCTTCCTCGCAGCAATGGGCGCGCGCATCGCGGGCGCCGGCAGCTCGTTGCTGGAGATCGAGGGCACAGGCGCGCTCGGCGGCGCCGAGCACACCTTCGCCGACGACTTCCACGAGGTCGCGACCTTTCTCGCACTCGGCGCCGTCACCGGCGGCGGCGTCGCTGTGAAGAACGGCTCGGCCGCGCACTTCCCGCTCCTCGATCGCACGTTCGCCAAGTTCGGCGTCGAGCTCGAGCACGGCGCCGACGGCTGCAGCCGTGCCCACGCGAGTCGCGGCCTGAAGGTGCGGCCGACGCTCACCGCCGGGCTGATGCAGAAGGTCGAGGCCGCGCCCTGGCCGTACGTGCCGGCCGACCTGCTGCCGATCTTCGTCGCGCTCGGCGCACGCGCCGAAGGCGAGACGCTGTTCTGGAACAAGGTCTACGAGGGAGCGCTCGGCTGGAGCGGCGAGCTCGCCCGCTTCGGCGTGCCGGTCGATCTGCGCGACCCGCACCGTCTCGTCGTGCGCGGCGGCGCTGCGCTCCGGCCGGCGACCGTCGAGAGCCCGTACATCATCCGCGTCGCGATCGCCTTGCTGATGGTGGCGGCGAGCATCGACGGGCGCTCCGTCATCCGCCACGCGCTGCCGATCCGGCGCGCGCATCCGCGCTTCGCGGAGAACCTCAACGCGCTCGGTGCGGAGGTCGCGTGGACCGAGGACGAGACGATCGGCCGGGAGGTCGCCGAGGAGGCTGCGGCGCTGCCGCTATCCTAGGTTCGCCATGACCGCATCGCCCCCCGAGCGGCGCCTCGCCGAGATCGACGTCCGTCCGGGCGCGGCGATGGAGAGCCAGTCGGGGCTGCAGATGCTGCGGCCGCGCATCTACGGCGCGTACGAGGAGCCTTCGCGCGCTGCGGGCGGATCGGGCCCGCGCACCGGCGCGATCGTCATGCATCCCGCCAGCAACTTCATGGGTCACTACCTGATCGCGCCGCTCGCGGAGCGCGGCATCACTTGCCTCGGCCTCAACTCGCGCTACGCCGGCAACGACACCGTGCTGCTGATGGAGCGCGTGCTCCAGGACCTCGGCGCCGGCGTGAAGTTCATGCGCGAGACGCTCGGCTGCGAGCGCGTGGTCCTCGTCGGCAACTCGGGCGGCGCGGCGCTGGCGGCGTACTACCAGGCCGAAGCCGAGCGCTTCACCGCCGAGACGATGGTCGACGGCGACGCCACGCACATCGTCGCCGGCGACCTGCCGCGCGTCGACGGCATCGCCCTGTGCGCCGCGCACGAGGGTCGCTCGCACCTGCTGCTGCGCTGGATCGATCCGTCGCTCGTCGACGAGCACGACGTCCTCGCCATCGCCCGCTCGCTCGACTTGTACGACGCCGCCAACGGCGCCGACGCCGCGGGCACGACGGGCTCGTACACGCCGGCATTCCTCGCCCGCTTCACGGCGGCGCAGCGCGCGCGCCGCGACCGGATCGAGGCGCGCGTCCTGGGTCGCCTCGCCGAGCTGCGATCAACGCCCGGCGCGCCGCGCGACGAGGCCTTCATCGTCCACCGCACGCATGCCGATCCGCGCTGCCTCGACCTGTCGCTCGACGCCAACGACCGTCGCCCGGGCAGCGTCTGGGGCGACGCGCGCTCGGTCAACGTCTCGGCCAACGCGATGGGCCGCACGACCTCGTTGACCGCCTTTCTTTCGCAATGGTCGTCGGCCTCGCGCGCCGGCGGCCCGGAGAACCTCGCGCGCACCTCGGTGCCGACGCTGCTCCTCACCTACAGCGCCGACCAGAGCACCTTCCCGAGCACGCGCGACGCCTGGCTCGCGGCCGGCGCAGGCTGGATCCGCAACGTCGACATCGTCGGCGGCGACCACTACCTCGCCGGCCGGCCCGACCTGCAGATGCGGGTTGCCGACGAGATCGCCGCGTTCGCGGAGTCGCTATAACCGTCGCATGAGCACCGAGATCTGGAAGTTCGCGCCGGCCTACGAGCTGCCGAGCTGGCCGTTCGTCGCGCCGCCCGAGCTCGCGTCGGGCGAGCGAGCGCGCCATCCGGTCGTGATCGCCGGCGGCGGTCTCGCCGGGCTCACGCTCGCCTGTGACCTGGTGCTGCGCGGCGTCGACGTGGTGCTGCTCGACGACGACGACACGGTCGGCGTGCGCGGCGCGTCGTCGCGCGGCATCTGCTATGCGCAAAAGAGCCTGGAGATCTTCGACCGCCTCGGTGTCTACGAGAAGATCCGCGCCAAGGGCATCACCTGGTCGGTCGGTCGGACGTTCTCCGGGGCCGACGAGGTCTACGCCTTCAACCTGAAGGACGAGAGCTTCTCCGAGCAGCCGCCCTTCATCAACCTACAGCAGTTCTACCTCGAGTGGTTCCTGGTCGAGCGCATCCAGGGGCTCGCGCCCGACGCGATCCGCTGGAAGCACAAGGTGACGTCAGTCGAGCACCGCGGCGACGGCGCCACCGTGCACGTGACGACGCCGGCCGGCGCCTACGCGCTCGAGGCCGACTGGTTCGTCGACGCGACTGGCGCCAACAGCGCCATCCGCGAAGCGATGGCGCTGCCGGTGAACCCGTCGCGCAGCACCGACCGCTGGTGCATCTCCGACGTTCGCTTCAAGAAGCCGTTCGCGGTCGAGCGCTGGACCTGGATCGACGCGCCCTTCAACGAAGGCCGCGCCGTCTGGCAGCACCTGATGGCCGACGAGGTCTGGCGCCTCGACTACCAGATGGACGAAGACGCCGACACCGAGACCATCAGCCGGCCCGAGGTCGCCGGCGCGCGCCTGCGCGAGCAGCTCGGCGCCGACGTCGAGTTCGAGTTCGTCTGGATCGGCCCTTACCAGTACCGCGACCACCTGCTCGAGACCTTTC
This sequence comes from Burkholderiales bacterium, assembly GCA_038236565.1. GTDB lineage: Bacteria > Pseudomonadota > Gammaproteobacteria > Burkholderiales > Burkholderiaceae_C > Schlegelella_A. Next base: position 34,625 of record JBBRZP010000002.1, read on the forward strand.
GCGTCGGCCGCACGCTCTTCATCGGCGACGCGGCGCACGTCGTCTGCCCGTTCGGCGCGCGCGGCGGCAACAACGGCATCCAGGACGCGGCCAACCTCGGCTGGAAGCTGGCGCTGGTCGTGCAGGGCCGCGCGCCCGAGCGGCTCGTCGACAGCTATCACGACGAGCGCCACGCCGCGGCGGTCGAGAACCTGCGCGTCACGAGCCGCACTGCGCGCTTCCTCGCGCCGCGCAGCGCCCACGAGCATCGGATGCGGCGCGCCGTCGTCGCGCTGGCGCGCACCCACGAGTTCGCGCGCCGGCTCGCCAACACCGGTCGGATGGCGCAGGCCAACGCCTATCCGCCGTCGCCGTGGGCGCCGGGCGGCGCACGCTCGCTGCAGAACGTGGTCGTCGGCGCCACGACGGTGATGTGCCTGCTTGCCGACGGCACGCTTTTTCTCGGCCTGTGGATCGGCGCGAGCGAGGCCGATCTCGCTTCGCTCGGCGCCCTGGCGGCGCGCTGGCCGCTGCGCGTGTGCGCCGCGGCGGCCGACGGCGACGTCGCGCGCCAGCTCGGCGCGGGCGCGGGCACGCTGGTGCTGGTCCGACCCGACGCCTATGTCGCAGCCGAGATCGCGCCGCCGACGGTCGTCGCCGTCGAGGCGGCGCTGCGACGCGCGCTGTCGGCGGAGAACGAAGCGTCATGAAGACCGAATCGAACATCGCCGATCCCGACGGCTTCTACGCCGCCTGGACCGCCGCGCATCAGGGCCTCACCGAGAGTCAGAGCGCCGACCTCGACGCGCGTCTCGTCCTGCTGCTCGCCAACCAGGTGGGCGACATGGGCGTGCTGCTGGAGTGCGTCGCCGCCGCGCGCGGCGCCGGCGATTAGGGTACCGGCCCAGTTCGTGCAGTTCGTCGAAAGGGCGGGCCGCTCTCCAGCGCGAACAGCTCGAAAGGCGAAGCGATGAACGTGCCCGGGCAGCGGGTCGCGGCAACCAGCCCCCGCTGGTAGGAATGCAGGTCGCGACGCCGTGCCTTTGATGAGTCTCGCTCGGCAGCGCGCCTCCGGCCGGTCTCCCGAAGTCGGCCAATAAGCGGCCATTGGGCTCTGCTGTCCGAGTGGCAGCTTCAGACTGGCTGCCGCCGCTCAAGCATGGCGCCGAACGACTGCAGTTGCCGAGATCGGTCTTCAGGTGGGTGGTCTTCCGTCTGACCCTGAGTGATCCATCGAACCCCAGACTGGCTAGCGACTTCTACTCATCCTCGTCCCCGGCCGTCGATGTCAGCGCTGGCCGACAGGCGTCAGCACCTCGATAGGATGGCTGCGCAACAGCTTGTTGATCCGCGGCGGCAGGGGCTGGTCGGTGGCGATAGCGGAGACGTCCACGATCGAACCGATGCGCACCGACGCGGTTCTGCCGAACTTGCTGTGATCGACCACCAGCACGCGCCGTCTCGAACGTCGCAGCATCGCGCGCACGATGTCGACCTCGGCCTCGTGGTAATCGAGCAGGTTACCTTCGGAGTCGACGCCGCCGACGCTGAACAGGCACAGGTCCGCTCGGTACTGTTCCACCGCCACTAGGGTGCCGGTGCCGCTCACGCCGAGATTGCGCCGCTGCAGGTGGCCGCCGAGCAGGATCACCTCGGTTTCGGCATGCGTCACAAGGGTCTGCGCCGCTTCGACGCTGTTGGTGATGACCTTCAGCTCCTTGCGCGCGCCCAGCGCCTGGGCCACGGCAAGCAGCGTGGTGCCCAGCGACATGAACAGCGAGCAGCGATCGGGCAACCAGTGCGCCAAGCTGTTGGCGATGCGATTCTTTTCGCGCGTGAATTCGCTTCGCCGCAGCGCGTAGCTGGTGTTAGTAACGCTCGACGGCATCGACGCGCCGCCGTGGTGGCGCACCAGCCGGCCTTCGTCGGCCAGGCGGTTCAGGTCGCCGCGCAGCGTTTGCGGCGTGACGCGAAACTGCGCGACTAGGTCGTCGATCGACATGTAGCCGCTGCCGCGCATCAGTTCCAAGATGCGCTCACGCCGAGCGGCCGTGGTCATCGGCTCGGCGGCGTCGCCGTCATGTCGTTGAGTATTGCGCTGCGAACGCCGGGCCGTCGCCGGCCAAGGTCACGTCGCCCTGCCACGCGGCATGACGATGCCAGGGTGTGGCAAGCCGGTCGGTCAGCGCATTGATCCCGTGCACATAGCGCGTGGCGCTGCCAGCCAGCTCGCGCTCCATCGCGGCCATGTCCGGGAAATGCTCGAACGCGCTGTGCCAGATGGCGCGCCCGCACAGGTAACCGCTGGCGCCGGCGCGCAGCGCGTAGGTGAGCGAGCGTTCGAAATCGGCCGGGCCGGCGGCGGCGCTCAGCAGCACCCACGGCCGCGTCGTCAGCGCACCCAGGCGGTCGTAGACGCCCTGCACCGCACCGGCTTCGGGGCCCTGCGGGTCGGGGACGTTGCGCAGCATTGCCGGTGGTTCGAGCTTGTAGATGTCGACGCCGTAGTCGGGGCTGGCGAAGTCGCGCATCGAGTCCAGCACCAGTTGCGTGCGCCGCGCTTCGAGCTGCCCCAGGGCATCGCCGCTCAGCGGGTAGATCAGCAATTCCAGCAGCAGCACGATGTCGTGCTCGCGGCATTCCTGACCGATGCGGCGCACGAATGCCTGCTGGTGGGCGAGCACGTCCGCGTCCGCATCCGGTCGGTACCACACCAGCAGCTTGACCGCATCGCCGCCGATGCGTCGGATCTGTTGCACGCTCCAGTCGGGAATGACGCGTGAGCGCCGGCCGCGTGTCGTCTCGTCGGTGAGATGGTCTTCGACCGACAGCACCAGCCCGGTCGATGCCGGCATCTCGCCGACGCAGCGCGGGTAGGCGAAATTCGGGTCGAGCAGCATGGCGCTGGCCAGCGGCGACAGCGCGCGCGTCACCGCGACCTTGACGGCGGCGATGTCGTCGTACGCCGCCTCGGACGTGCCGCGTTTGCCGGCGATGGGCTGCATCAGCGGCGTGCGCTGGTCGATGGCGACCATCTTCCAACGCCCCGCACGGTCGGCCAGGCGCCGCATGCCCCACAACTTGCCTGGGCTGAGTTCGGTCATCGGTGTGCTTTCAACAGTTGATGGACGGCCGCGCGGTCGGGCATCGCGCTCCAGCCGCTGCCGTTGCGGCATTTCAACGCTGCCGCGGCCGATGCGAATTGCGCCGCGTCGATGGCGCCCGCGCCTTCGGCCAGCGCCAGTGCATAGGCGCCATGGAAGACGTCGCCGGCGCCGTTGGTGTCGCGCGCGGCCACGTCGAAGGCATTCACCGTATGCAGCACACCGTCGATGAGGAAGCAGCTGCCGTGTTCACCGCGCGTCACCGCAACGACGCCGTCGGTGCGGCTTGCCGCAGCGCGCAACCCCGCGTCGATCCGGTCGTGACCGGCCAACTCGGCCAGTCCGGCCTGCGAGAAGATCGTGTGGCTGGCCAGCGGCAGCAGTTCGCGCGCGGCCGCCGCACCGCCGATGTCGGCGTCGAACACGCGGGGAATGCCGCGCGCCTTCGCGGCGGCAAACAGTGCGCGCGCACCCTGCGGCCAGCGGAAGTCGGCGTGCACCGCCTGCACCGCCGCCAGTTCATCCAGCGGCAGCCAGTCGGTCGCCTCGTCGAGCCTGCCGCGATAGACCGCCAGCGTGCGCTCGCCGTTATCGGCCACCAGCACCGCCGAGATCGGCGTCTGCGCATCCGCACCGCCAACCGCGTGCACCTGCACCCCGTGCGACTGCAGGCTGGCGCGTAACTGCCGGCCCTGGGCGTCGTCACCAAGGCGGCCCCAGTACTGCACCGTGCCGCCAAGCGCTGCGGCCGCCACCGCGGCGGTCGCGGCCATGCCGCCCCCGCCCTGCCGCAGCGCCGACGCCGTCAGCTTTCCCGGATGCGACGGCAGCGCCGGCACGTTGAAGCTCATGTCCCACACCGCGATACCGAGGCAGACGATGGCGGCCATCGTGCTCAGCGCTGCCCGGTCTGCGCATCGAACAGCACGATGCTGTCGGCATCCATCGCCAGCAGCACGGTGTCGCCGGCGGCGAGCGTGCAGTCGCCGGGCAGACGCGCGACCAGCTTGTGGCCGGCGCAGTCGAGCATCGCCAGCGTGTCGGCGCCGAGCGGTTCGAGCAACGCCACCGTGGCCCGCAGATGCGCGTCGGCCGCCACGCCGACCACACGCAGCCGCTCCGGCCGCACGCCGAGCAACAGTTCGCCATGGCGTTCGCCATCGACGGCCAGCGACGCACCGCCGGGAAGTTGCACGCTGCCACCGCTGGCCGTCACCGGCAGAAAGTTCATCGCCGGCGCGCCGAGGAAGCCGGCGACGAAGCGCGTCTGCGGCCGGTGGTACAGGTCCAGCGGCGTGCCGATCTGCTCGATGCGTCCGCCATTGAGCACGACGATGCGGTCGGCCATCGTCATCGCCTCGACCTGGTCGTGGGTGACGTAGATTGAGGTCGTCTTCAGCCGCTGGTGCAGCGCCTTGATCTCGGTGCGCATGTCGGCGCGCAGCTGGGCATCGAGGTTCGACAACGGCTCGTCGAACAGGAACACCTTGGGCTTGCGCACGATCGCGCGGCCCATCGCCACCCGCTGGCGCTGCCCGCCGGACAGTTCGCGCGGCCGGCGTTCGAGCAGGTGCTCGATCTGCAGGACCGCCGCGGCATCGGCCACGCGCTGCTCCACCTCGGCGGTGGGCGTGCCGCGCATCTTCAGGCCGAAGCCCATGTTCCTGCGCACCGTCATGTGCGGGTACAGCGCGTAGTCCTGGAACACCATCGCGATGTCGCGCTCGCTCGGGTGCAAAGCATTGACGACCCGCCCGTCGATGGCGATCTCGCCGCTTTGAAACCCTTCCAGCCCGGCGATCATGCGCAGCAGCGTGGACTTGCCGCAGCCCGACGGGCCGACGAAGACCAGGAACTCGCCCTCGCGCACGTCGACGCTCAGTTCGCGGATGACTTCCACGTCGCCGAACCGTTTGCTGACCTTTCGAATCGATACGCCGCTCATCGGTGCCTCACCCCACCAGCGACAGTTGCGGCTTCAGCCGCTCGCCGCGCGCGAACTGCGAAAATAGCTGCTCGAGTCCGTCGAGCGGGACACGCGCATCGACCAGGCGTTCGAAGCGAGCGCGGTCGGCCCGCAGCAGTTCGATGTTCTGCGGGTACTCGCCCATCGGGAAATAGAACGAGCGCACGTAGTAGAAGTCCTTGCGACGGATGGCCTTGGTCTCGGTGACCCGCCATTCGTCGGCCTCGCCGAGCTGGACCACCACCCCGCGGGCGGCGACGCCTTCCAGCGCCGCCTGGCGCGCGGCGTCCTTGCCGCTGCATTCGAGCACCAGGGGCCAGCGTTGCTTGGCATCGAGCGTGGTCAACGGCACGCCGCCGAGATCGGCCGCCACGCCGCGGCGAAAGTCGTTCGGGTCGAACACATCGATCGGCCCGTAGCCGAACTGCTGGAGCACCAGCAACGCCCCCAGGCCGATCGGCCCTGCCCCGAGAACCAGCGCACGCCCGGCCAGCACCAGCGGCTGGCTCAGGCGCACGCCGTGCGCAGCGGTGCCGATGGTGTCCAGCAGCAGAGGCGCCAAGTGCGTCGGCACATCGTCGGGAACCGGCAGCAGGCATTGCTCAGGCACGCTCAGCGCTTCGGCATAGCCACCGGCGCGCTGCCAGCCCATCAACTCCACTGCGTTGTCGCACAGCTGCGTATGCCCCGCCAGGCAGGGTTCGCAGTGGCCGCACCACACCGGGATGTAGACCAGGCAGCGCTGGCCGTGCAGGCGGTGGCCGGGCTGGTCGACCTGGCCGACGATCTCGTGGCCGGGAGTCACCGGCCAACCGAGCCGCAGCGGGCGCAGGTCGCTGCCGCACAGCGAACAGGCCTGGACACGAAGCAGCACCTCGCCGCTGGCCACGACGGGCCACGCCGTCTCGGCGATCTCGATACGGCCTTCGCCACTGAAGCGGGCATGTCGCATCACGTCAACCCTTGACGGCACCGAACGAAAGCCCCGCCACCAGGCGCCGCTGGATCAGGAAGGTCAGCACGATCGGCGGAGTGGCGATCACCGTCGCCGCGGCCATCAACGTGCCCCAGTTGGTGACGCCTTCGCCGATGAAATTGAACGACGCGACGATGGCCGTCTTCGAATCGACACCCGACAGCACGAGCGCGAACAGGAAGTAGTTCCACGAGAAGATGAAGCTCAGGATGGTGGCGACGATCAGCCCCGGCATCACCACCGGCAGCGCGATGCGAAGCAGGATCTGCAGCGAGCGGCAACCGTCGATCTGCGCACTTTCGGTCAGCTCGCGCGGCAGGCCGTCGAAATGCGGCAGCATGGTCCACAGCGCGATCGGCAACGTGATCACCGCGTGCGTGATGATCAAGGCCGTGCGCGTACCCGAAAGGCCGAGGTTCGAGAACATCAGGAACCACGGCAGCAGGAACAGCGTGCCCGGCGCCATGCGCGCGAACAAGGTCAGCGTCGCCGGCCACGACGAGCGGTGCCAGGAAATGGCGAAGGCGGCCGGCACCGCCAGCAGCAGGCCGAGCAAGGTGGAGCCCGCGGCCACGTAGAAGCTGTTCAGCGTGTTGTCGAGGAAGTTGGTGCGCACGAACAGCTGGCGATAGTTCTCCAGTGTCGGCGTGAACATCAGCCGCGGCGGATATTCGGTGATGGCCACACGGTCCTTGAAGCTCGACAGGATCATCCACGCGATGGGTGCGAACAGCACCAGCATCAGCACCGCGACCTGAACGACGTTCAGCACCCGGGCCGGCAGGCCGGTGGCGTGCCGATTCACCAGGCCACCTTGCGCCGCAGCTGCGCGAACACCAGCACCGCGGCGAAGACGATGGTGCTGAGCGTGATCATCAATGCCGACGCGTAGCCGATATCGGAGAACTCGAAGCCCTTGCGATAGCCATAGATGTTCAGCGTCGACGATGCGAAGCCCGGCCCGCCCTGCGTGGTGATGTAGATGACGTCGAAAAAGCGCAGCAGGTCGACGCTGCGCAGCACCGCGGCGGTGACGATCGTCGGCCCCAGCAGCGGCAGCGTGATGAAGACGAAGCGCCGCCAGCCGACGGCGCCGTCGATCGCCGCGGCTTCGTAGACCCGCGCCGGCAGCGACTGCAGCCCGCCCAGCACGATCAGCGCGACGAAGGGCGCCCACTGCCAGGTGTCGATCAGGATCACCGTGAAGATCACGAAGTCGGTCGACGCCAGGAACAGACTGGTGGGCAGGTGCGCCGACTTCAGCAGATAGTTGGCCACGCCCATGCCGGGGTCGAGCACGACGATGGCCATCATGCCCACCACCACCGGCGGCAACATGAACGGCGACACCATCACCGTGCGGATCAGTCCCTTCGCCGCTTCGATGCGGTTCAGCAGCAAGCCCAGCGCCACGCCCAGCACGAGCTGGATCGCCAGCGCTCCGAGGTAAAGGACGAAGGTCAGCCGCAAGCCGTTCCAGAACTGCTCGTCGGCAAGCAGGCCGGTGTAGTTGCCGGTGCCGACGAACCTGACCGGCAGCCCGATCTTGTAGTCGAGCAGGCTGAGCCAGAACGCGTAACCGAACGGGAAGATGACCATCACGGCGACGAATGCCACCGCCGGCCAGACCATCCATTGCAGCGACGCGACGCGCTGCGCCGGCGCTGCCGAGGAGGTCACTGCAGCTTGGCGAGGTCCGCGTCCGCCTGGCACATCGCGTCTTGTGCGCTGGCCTGGCCGAGGAAGATCTTCTGCACGGCGCCGCCGACGATTTCCCGCGCCTCGATCACGCGGTCGGTCGGCGGGTACGAAATGGCCGTACCGGTCTTGCTGATCTCGATCAGCGCATTGGCCCACGACTGGCGGATCGGCAGTTCTGCGGTCCAGGCCTTGAACTCGGGACCATTGAAGACCGAGCCGCGCGGCGGTGCGACGCCGCTCTTCACCAGGCGCGTCTCCATCTCGGTGCTGGTGGCCCATTGCAGGAACAGCCAGGCGGCGTCCTTCTTGGTCGAGAAGTTGGAGACCGACAGGCCCCAGCCGAAGACGATCGGCTTGCTGGTGCCGGTGGCCTTGCCCTTGGGCAACACCTTGATGCCGATGTCGTTGGCGCGCCCGGGAAATTTCACGATGTTGGCGAACTCGTTCGACGATTCGTGGGTCATCGCGAGGCGGCCCTGGCCGAGCATCTCGATCACCTGCGTGAAGGTGTGGTTGGCCGCACCCGGCGGGCCGTAGTCCTTCAGCAGGGCGGCATACATCTCGGCGCCCTTGACGCTGCCGGGCTGGCACAGACCGGGCTTGCCGTTGGGCGTGGCGAAGTCGCCGCCGCTGTTGTAGATGAAGGCCGACACCGCATACGAGATCGCGCCGCGAATGCCGCGCGCCGCCCACACGGTGGCGTCACCGCGCGCCGGGCATGCCTTCAGCTTGGCCGCGACTTCGGGGATCTCCTCGAGGAACATCGGCTCGCTGACGTTGCACTTCGCGAAGATGTCCTTGTTCCAGTAGAACAGCGGCCCTTCGAGGTTGATCGGCAGGCCGACCAGCTTGCCGTTGACGGTTTCGGCGCGGCGCAAGCCTTCGCCGAAGTCGTTGAAATTGAAGTCGGGCGCGGTCAAGGCGGGATTGGCCAGCAGCGGCGACAGGCTCGCGTACCAGCCCGCCTTGTCGTAGGTCGCGCCCTCGCGGAACTTCAGCGACATGAACACGTCGACGTCGCTCGACTTGGCCTGCATCATCGTCGTCAGACGGGCGCGAAACTGCTCCTCGTTGAAGACGTCCAGCCGCAGCTTGATGCCGGTTTTGGCCGTGAATTCCGGCGCCAGCTCGCGCATCGCCTGCGACCAAGGATGGTTGTTCAACAGCAGGTTCAGCGTCTGCCCGTCGTACTTCTTCCAATCGAAGCTTTGTGCATGTGCGACTGCACTGCTGGCAAGCAGCGCCGTCGCCGCGATCCAGGTGGCCAGGGTCTTGCGCATCGTCGTCTCCTGTCGGGGTTGTCTTTTCGCCGGCTCAGGCGGCAACGTAGCCGCCGTCGACCGGAATCGTCACGCCGTTGATCAGCCCGGCTGCCGGCGAAGCCAGGAACACCGCCGTGCCGGCGAGTTCGTCGGCGTCGGCCCAGCGCTTGTTCGGCAGCCGCATCATCAGCTTGGCGTTGAACTCGGGGTTTTCGCGGCCGTGGCGGCTGATGTCGGTTGCGATCCAGCCGGGTGCGATGGCGTTGACGCGGATGCCGTCATCGACGTAAGCGAGCGCCAGCGACTTGGTCAGCCCGACGATGGCCGTCTTGGCCGCCGCGTAGGCCGGCACCTGGGGCGCGCCGAAATAGCTGTACATCGAGCCGATGTTGATCATGCAGCCGTGCGTGGCCTTCAGGTGCGGGCGAAAGGCCGCCGCCAGGCGCACGTTGCCGAAAAGATGGATGTCGACGATCTCGCGAAACACCTCGGGCTTGTGTTCTTCCCAGCGCATCAGCTTGCCCGCGCAGTGGATCAGCACATGCAACGTCTCGGTCTTGCGCGCCAGCGCGTTGACGGCGTCGTCACTGGTCACGTCCAGCGGCTCGAACTGCGCGCCATCGGCCAACAGTGCATCGGCCGGCGGCTTCAGGTCGGTGACCGTGACCTTGGCACCATGGGACAGGAAGGCGCGTGCGAAGGCCGAACCGATGCCCCCGCAGCCGCCGCTGATCAGGACGTGCTGGCCGGCAACCGAAAAGCTGGGAATCGCCATGACGCTTCGACGGCAGCGCGGCCACCATGGGGTGTGAAACGAAGCAGTACGCTAGCATTGCGCTTTCGAAATCGCAAGAGTGCTTTCGATATCGAAAGTTGGTGAGTTCGCTAACGTGAGCAGCAGACATTCGACCGTCCGACGACGCGGGACGGCGTCAGGCACGTCCGCATATGTCGGCATTCACATCAGATCACACGTTGACCTTACGTCGCTGGTGCGCCGCGATGACCGGTATGTGGCCGAAACGGTGAGTACGAAGGTCGAGGTCGACCGACAGCAACCGTTTAGGGTTGTTCGACACCTGCCCCGAGCTGAGACGATGCCGCGAACGACACGAGCAGAGGCAGGTGTTGGACAAACCTCGAGGGAGGAAACCGCGGCGTGTACCGCCGTGGTTGCAGGAGGCGCTCGGACTATGGGGATTCAGCAGACAGTCTGGACGTCCCGGCGCCGGCGAAGTTGAAGGACCGAGGGCTCATGCCGGCGAGGCACTTGCCGTGCGCTGGCGTGAGTGCAATCGGCAGTGGCGCCGTTGCCCGCGATCGCCCCGATCGTGCCGTAGGGCGCACGCTGGCGCTGCCGGCCGTGAATGGGAACGGCCAGCGCACGGATCGACATGCAGAGGTACTCATGGCGAACGCGCCCGATGAGGCGGTGCGCGGATCGGCCGCGTGGGCGCCAGAATCTCCACGACAAGCATTGCGCTGCCGCAGTGCCAGCACACGAAGGTCGGCCGCTCGCAGCGCTGTTGGGCCGCAGTGTCGGCAGTCGGTGCGTCCGCGGCGGGCGCCACGTGCAGTAATTCGCGCGCAAGCGCTAGCTTGCTCTTGCGCGCGCCGTTGGCCAGCAGCCCGTAGTGACGGATGCGATGAAACCCGCTGGGCAGCACATGCAGCAGGAAGCGGCGCATGAACTCGTTGGCACCGAGCGTCATCGTCTTGTGGCGCGTCTTGCCCTTGGCCCGATAGTCCTTCCAGCGGAACGTGACGCCACGCTCGTCCATCGCAACGAGACGACTGTTGGAGATCGCCACGCGGTGTGTGTAGCGCGACAGGTAGGCCAGCACCGCCTGCGGTCCGGCGAACGGGCGTTTGGCGTAAACCACCCATTCGCACTTGCGCAGCGGCGCCAGCCAGCGCGCGAACGCGCTTGCATCGCTGAGCGCGGCGTGCTCGCTGAAGAATCGCAGCTGCCCGGCCGCGTGCGCATGGCCGAGCTCTTCGAGGAAGCGTCGCCGGAACAGCCGTGACAGCACGCGCACAGACAGGAAAAAGCCTGGCTTGCACGAGATCCAGCGCTGGCCGTCCAGAGACAGGCCGCCGCCCGGAACAATCCCATGCACGTGCGGATGGTGCGTCAACGCAGAGCCCCAGGTGTGCAGCACCAGCGTGATGGCGATGCGCGCGCCGAGGTGCTTCGCATCAGCAGCGATCGTCTGCAGCGTCTGGGCTGCCACGTCGAACAGCAGCCCGTAGATGACGGCCTTGTTGTAGTACGCGATGTCGGCGATCGGCGCCGGCAGCGTGAAGACCACGTGGTAGTAGTCCACCGGCAGCAGATCGGCTTGGCGCGCCTCGAGCCAGCGTTGTGCTGCGCTGCTCTGACACTTCGGGCAATGCCGGTTGCGGCATGAGTTGTAGGCAACCGTGTCCGTGGCGCAGCCCTCGCAGCGCAGCACGTGTCCACCCAGTGCCGAGCTGCGGCACTGCTCGATGGCCGACATGACCTTGAGCTGGGTCAGGCTCAGGTGACCGCGTTGCGCTTGGCGCCACGCGGGTCCGTGGATGCGGAAGATGTCGGCAACTTCCAGGGCGGCGCGCCCCACGGGCCGCCTATGACGGTGGCAGGTTCTCCAACGGACTGATCACCTTGCGCAGCACTTCGGTGGCCACGTGCGTGTACAGCGCGGTGGTCTCCAGTCGCTTGTGGCCCAGCAGCACCTGGATCACACGGATGTCGACCTTCTGCTCGAGCAGGTGAGTCGCGAAACTGTGGCGCAGCGTGTGCATCGACACGCGCTTGTCGATGTGCGCGGCTTCGGCCGCGGCGTGGATGGCGCGGTTGAATTGGCGCGCGGTCACCGGGTCTGTCACGTCCATGCCGGGGAACAACCAACCGTTGGGCAGCATCTTGCCTTGCGCGTGTCCGACGCGCCACCACGCGCGCAGTCGCTCGAGCAAGACCGGCGAGAGCATGGCGTAGCGATCCTTGCGACCCTTGCCCTGCTCGACGCGTAGCGTCATGCGCTCGCTGTCGATGTCGGTGACCTTCAGGGAGATGACTTCGTTGGCGCGCAGCCCGGCGCCGTAGGCCACCGACAGCGCCGCCTGGGACTTGAGGTTCGGCGCCGCGGCGATCAGGCGGGCGACCTCCTCGCAGCTCAGCACCACGGGCAGCCTGCGCGGCTGGGGTACCGGTTGCATCTTGACCAACAGCTCGGCGTGGCCGAGCGTGACGTCGAAGAAGAACTTGAGTCCGCTCAGGGTGCCGTTGATCGTGGTCGGCGAGGCGCCAGTGTCGACCATGTGCAGTTGGAAACGCCGGAGTTCGTCGGCGGTGGCGGTGTCGGGCGAACGCTTGAGAAACGCGGCGAGCCGGCGTACCGCACGGATGTACGCGATCTGGGTCTTGCCTCCCATCTTGCGCATGCGCATGTCTTCGATCATGCGTTGACGCAGTGGCGAGACGTTGGGCGTCAGTGAGTCCATGGCTCAGCTCCAGTCGATAAGCGAGGCGGATTGCCTCACCCGTCAAGATGGCAGAACCATGGGCGCAACGAACAACCTCAACCCATCGTCGGAGCGTTACCGCGAGAGCGGTTTAGTCCACCGCTGCATAGCAGTCCCGCATCTCAAACGTCCGAACGACCGCAACGGGTCTTTCAGCAACGTTCGGCACGGCCCTGACAAAGGCCAAGTTCCGGAGCAGATTGCTATCACCCAGGCGATTGCGGACCCACCTCGCGATCACGCCTGACGAGCCTCCCAAGTTGACTCGGCGCCGACGACCGCGACGGCCGCATTCATCGCCGCGCCACACCGGCTTCTTTTTCGCTTCATCGCCGCTGCGCAGGCGGGCGCGACAGTGCTCTCACCGCGGCATGGTGTCGAGCAGGGAGAGCGAAGATGTGGCAAGTCCGTTGGAAGACCTGGGTCGCTGGCTTCCGTGCACGCCTGGCGAGAGGCACGCAGACGGTCGAGCGCGATGACTGCGGCCTCGACAGCGACTACGAGACGATCGTGGTCGGCGATCGCGGTCGCTTCGACCTGCGCCGCGCGGCACTGCCGCTCACCGTTGTCGCCCTCGCGGTGGCGTCGGCGATCGCGCTGGTGATGCATCCGCCGCTGCAGGGCGTCGGCCGCGGCGAGGTCGGCGTGCGCATCAACCACCTCACCGGTACCGTGAGCGAGTGGAACGAGGGCAGCGTCTTCGTGCTGCCGGGGCTGCAGCAGATGCGCGTGTTCTCGCTGCGCGACAAGAGCTGGCGCGCGGCGCAGATGAGCCGCGCCGACGGGCCGGCGCCGCTGCAGTCGGTCGAGGGCCTGTCGCTCGGCGCCGACCTCACCGTGCGCTATGCGATCGATCCGCTCAAGGTCGCCGCCCTCGCCAAGAGCCTGCCCGACGATGTCGGCACCGAGATCGTCGAGCCGGCGGCGCAGGGCGTGATCTACAAGGTGTTCGCCCGCTACACCGTGCGCGAGATCTTCTCGACCAAGCGCACCGAGATCCAGGCGGCGGTCGAGGCCGAGCTGAAGCCGCGCCTGGCGAACGACGGCGTCGTCCTGCGCAGCGTCCAGATCGGCAAGATCGACCTGCCCGCCGACTACAAGCGCGGCATGGAGAGCCTGCTCGCCGAGGAGCTCGCCGGCGAGAAGATGAAGTACACGCTCGACCTCAAGGAAAAGCAAGTCAAGGAGACCGAGCTCACGGCGCAGTCGGAGAAGGTGCGGCGCGAGATCGGCGCCGAGGCCGCCGCGCGAGAGCAGATCATCGCCGCCAAGGGCCAGGAAGAGGCAATGAAGCACGTGCTGCCGTTCAAGCAGCGCCAGATCGAGCAGCGCCAGCTCGAGGCCGAGGCGGAGAAGGTGACGCGCATCAAGCATGCCGAGGGCAGCGCCCAGGCGCGCCGCATCGAGGCCAGCGGCGAGGCCGAGGCACGCCAGAAGCTGGCCGACGCCGAGGTCTATCGCATGGACAAGGTCGGCAAGTCGAACGCCGAGCAGATGGGCCGCGAGGGCGCGCTGATCTCGCGCCACCCGCTGCTGATCCAGAAGACGATGGCCGACAAGCTCTCCGACAAGGTCCAGGTGATCATCGCCGCGCCGGGCACCGACGGCGGCTTCATCGGCGCCGGCCTGCTCGGCAGCCAGAGGCGCACCGCGCGCGCCGACGCCGACGAGCAGCAGCACGCCGCCGCCGACGATGCGAAGGAAGCGCCGTGAGCGCCGGGCGCCGGGACATGATCCGCATCGGCATGACGGTGCTGATCGCGGCCCTCGCCGCTGCGGCCGCGACGATCGCCGGCGCGGCCACGCTCGCTGCGCCCGCGCCGACGTCGGCCCGGCCGGCCGCCGAGCCGGCGAGCTACGCGATCGTCGTGCGCGACCAGACGGCGCTGCGTGCCGCACCGCACGAGTCGGCGCAGCAGCAGGCGCTGCTCTGGCAGGGCGAGGTCGTCGAGGTGCGCGGCGAGCGCGTCGACCATCTCCAGGTCTGGGACTATCGGCGCGAGCGTGGCGGCTTCGTCGACGCGAGCCGGGTGCGTCGCACGTCGCTTGCCGCGGCCGACGCGCCCGAGCTCCTCGCGGTTCTGCGCTTCGTGCGCGGCACGCCTGGCGCGGAAGCGCTCGGCATCGGCGTCGCCGCCGCGTACCTGAAGGCCGCGCCGGCCGATGTCGTCCAGGGCGCCGGCGGTGCCGAGGCGCTCGACGCCATCGGCACGATGGCGGATCGGCTGGCGCAGCGCGCATCGTCGGGATCCGCGACGACGACGACGTCATCGTCGACAACCGCGACCAGCGCGGGCCCGAGCCGTGCCGAGTCCGCGCTCGCCGCCCATCTCGAGGTCGCGGCGCGCTACGGCGTCGCGTTCAAGAGCTTCGAGCGCGACGGCGCGATGCGCATCTGCTACGACGGCGACGCGTTCCGCCGCGTCCTCGCGATGCCGACCGCCGACGCCGGCGAGCGCGCCCGCGCCGCCCTCGGCCTGACGCGCCCCGAGTGCCTCGACCCGGCGCTGCCGGTCACCGAGCGGCAACGGCTCGATGCCTGGCGCGCCGAGGTGCTCGACCGTGTCGACGGCACGGGCCTGTCGAAGACGTGGAAGAGCCGCGTCGCGATGCGCCGGGCGAGTGTGTGGAGCGGCCTCGCGTTCCAGCGCACGCGCCGCGGCGAATCGGACGCGGCCGAAGCGGCTGCGAAGCGCGCCATCTCCGAGCTTGCCGACGTCGACCGCAACGAGCTCGCCGACGACGATCTGCCGGCGTGGAACGACGCTGCGATCCGCGTCGGCGCGTCGCGCTGGGCGGCGGCGCCGGCGGTGGCGAGGACCCATCGCACCATCGGCGTGGTCACCGTCACGGGCGAGCCGGGACAGACCTGCGTGCTGCTCGTCGACACGGCCCGCCCCGCCGCGAGTGCGCCGCTCGCCAAGCGCTGCACCTACGGCGTCGTCTGGGCCGCATCGGCGACGCTGAACCGCGAAGGCAACGTCCTTGCGCTCGCCGTGCAGCCGATGGAAGCGTGGCGCGAGATGTGGGTCTTCGCGCGCCAGTCGAAGGACGCCTGGTCGGTGCAGGTGCTGCCGCCGTCGACGGTGACGCCCGAGCTCGGCTACGTCGAGTTCGCCGGCTGGGTGCCGGGCGGCCGGCAGATGCTCGTCGTGCGCGAAGCGCGCGGCGGCAAGGCGCTGAAGCACAACTTCGAGGTCGTGCGCACCGACACGCTGTCGACGGATCGCCAGGCTGGCGATCCATCGTTGCTCGGGCCATTCCTGCGCTGGCAGGACCCGGCGTGGAAGCGCGAGACCGTGAGCCTGCGCTGATCGTCAGATGTCGTCGAGCAGCGGTCGTCGTCGCTCATCTGCCGGTGATGCGGGGCGGCCGCTTGGCGACAAAGGCGCGCGGCCCTTCCTTGGCATCGTCGCTCGCCAGCACGGTGCGCCAGGCCGCGTCCTCGATCCGGTAGGCGGCGTCGAGGTCGATCCCGCTGGTCGCCAGCCAGCGCGGGGCGGTCGCCGTGTCGGCCCGCGGCATCGGCGAGCGCGTCGTGCACGCTGGAGTGCGCCATGTACTTGGCGTAGGGACGCGACTCGATGCGTTCGATGTCGGCGTGCGAGGCGATGCGAAAAGCGCGCATGGACGGATTCATATACTGGAACAACCTGTCGCCTCCTGAGGTGAATGCCATGTCCGAACCGAGTCACCGAATTCCCGGCGCCAGCGCGTCGGTCGAGCGCCGCGTCGACGCGATCCAGGCCGTGCTCCACGAGCGCGGCATGCAGCCGGCCGAGTTCATCGCGGCGGCCGAGCATCTGGTCGAGGAGAAGTGGGTGCCTGAGAACGGCGCGCGCATCGTCGCCAGGGCATGGACCGACGCAGGGTTTCGCGAGCGCCTCCTCGCCGACGGCCGCGCCGCGGTCGCCGAGCTCGGCTTCGAGCTGCCGCGCCACCATCGCCATCTCGTCGCGCTCGAGAACACGGCGGGCGTCCACAACGTCATCTGCTGCACGCTCTGCTCGTGCACCGCGTTCACGATCATCGGCCTGCCGCCCGACTGGTACAAGGACCTCGAGTACCGGGCGCGCGTCGTCCGCGAGTCGCGCACCGTGCTCTCCGAGATGGGGCTGGTGCTGCCGGCCGACACCGAGATCCGCGTCTGGGACACGACGGCCGACACCCGCTACATCGTGCTGCCGATGCGCCCCGCGGGCACGGAAAGCTGGTCCGAGGAGCGCCTCGCAGCGCTCGTGACGAAGGATTCCATGATCGGCGTGGCGCGCCTCTGACGACGAGCGGGAGCACACCATGGACGGCATCCACGACCTCGGCGGCAAGCAGGGCTTCGGCCCGGTCCGCCATTCGCCGGCCGCACCGGCTTTCCACGAGCCGTGGGAAAAACGCGTCAACGCGCTCTACTCGCTCGCGGTCAGGCTCGGCGTCTTCAACATGGACGAGTACCGCCACGCGATCGAGCGCATGGAGCCGCGTCACTACCTCTCGGCAAGCTACTACGAGCGCTCGCTGACGAGCCTGGCGACCCTGTTCGTCGAGAAGGGCATCGCCACGCGCGAGGAGCTCGAAGCACTTGCCGGAGGCGCCTTCCCGCTCGCGCTGGCGAGCGCACCCGGCCGCTCGAACGAGCCGGCGCGCGAGCGCTTCGCGCCGGGCGATCGGGTCCGGGCGAAGGGCGATCACGTGCCCGGCCACGTGCGCATGCCGGGCTACATCCGCGGCAAGGTCGGCGTCGTGGTGAGCGAGTCGCCGGCCTATCCCTTTCCCGATGCGCACGCCCACGGCGTGGCCGCGGCCGACGAGCCGACCTATGACGTCCGTTTCAGCGCCTCGGACCTCTGGCCGAACGACGCCGACGCCGCCTTCGTCCACGTCGGCGTGTTCCAGAGCTACCTGGAACGGGCGCCCTGACGCCGGGCCTTCGGGCCCTCTTCCCCTCGATGAAACCGACCCTGATCGCGCTCTCGCTCCTTCTTTTCGCCGCGCTCGCCTTCTGGCTGTGGACGCCCGACAAGGACCGGCGCGTCCTCGAAGCGCGCTACCTCGCCGGCCCGGGCGAGATGATCGACCTTGGCGACTGGCACCTGCGCGTGCGCGACAGCGGCCCGCGCGACGCTCCGGCCGTGATCCTGCTGCACGGCTTCGGCGCCAGCCTCGACACCTGGGACGCGTGGGCCGACGCGCTCGCGCGGCGCCATCGCGTCATCCGCTTCGACCTGCCTGGCAGCGGCCTGAGCGCGCCCGATCGCGCGGGCGACTACACCGACGCGCGCAGCGTCGCGCTGCTCCTCGCACTGATGGACCGGCTCGGCGTGGCGCGCGCGAGCCTCGTCGGTCATTCGATCGGCGGCCGCATCGCGTGGACCTTCGCGGCCCTGCATCCCGAGCGCGTCGACAAGCTCGTCCTCGTCGCGCCCGATGGCTTTGCCAGCCCCGGCTTCGCGTACGGCAAGGCGCCTGCCGTGCCGGCGCTGCTGCAGGCGATGCGCTTCGTGCTGCCGAAGGCGCTGCTCCGGATGAACCTCGAGCCTGCGTACGCGAATCCCGCTGTCCTGACCGATGCCGTGACGACGCGCTATCACGACCTCATGCTCGCGCCGGGCGCGCGCGCGGCGATGCTCGCCCGCATGGCGCAGACGGTGCTCGTCGACCCGGTGCCCGTGCTGAAGCGCATCCGGGCGCCGACGCTCCTGGTCTGGGGCGAGCGCGACGCGATGATTCCGTTCGCGAACTCGGCCGACTACCTCGCGGCGGTCCCCGACGTGAGGCGCGTCGCGATTGCCGATGCGGGGCACGTGGTGCAGGAAGAAGCATCCGACGCATCGGTCGCGGCCGCCGTCGACTTCCTCGACGGGCCGGGTCGCGCCGGCGAGATCGCGCCGGCACGACCCTGAGGACCGGGCGCATGCTGAAGCTTCACTACTTCCCCGGCAACGCCAGCCTCATCACCCATATCGTGCTCGAGGAGATCGGCGCGCCGTTCGAGCTGGTGTACGTCGATCGCGCCAAGGCCGCGCACAAGTCGCTCGATTACCTGGCGCTCAACCCCAACGGCCTGATCCCGGTCCTCGTCGACGACGCGAGCGGCACGCCGCTCGTGCTCTACGAGACCGCGGCCATCGCCATGCATCTTGCCGACACGCATCCGGCGGCAAGCCTGATGCCCGGGCTCGGCACGCCCGAGCGGGCGCAGGCCTACAAGTGGCTCGTCTGGCTCGCCAACACGATGCACGCGGCGATGAGCCTCTACTTCTATCCCGAGCGCTGGGCCGATGACGCGGCCGCCACGGCGGTCGTGAAGGCTCGCGCCGAGGCGAAGATCGGCGCGATGCTCGACCAGATCGACGCCGAGTTCGCCCGCCAAGGCGGCCCCTGGCTGCTCGGCCCGGCGTTCAGCGTGGTCGATCCGTACGCCTTCGTGCTGTGTCGCTGGACGCGCGGCTTCGCCCGGCCCGCACGCACGTTGGCGCATCTGGCGCCGTGGCTCGATCGCATGGCCGCGCGGCCCGCGCTGCAGCGCGCCTTCGCGACCGAGAAGCTGCCGGCCCCCTGGGTCTAGCGCGCCGGCCGGCGCGAGGCCGGGCGGCGGCTCGCGGACCGGCGCCGCCGCAGCCAGCCGGCACCGCTCAGCAGGCCGAGCGCAGACAGCGCCAGCACCGACGGCTCGGGCACGGCCTGGACCAGCAGCGGCTCGGCGTACAGGAAGTCGTCCATCGCCACGACGTCGTCGATCAGGTTGCCGACCACGCCGTTGGACACGATGGTGTTCGCGCCCGAGATGATCCGCACGCGACCGATCGAGCCGCCCGAGACCACGCCGCCGACGAAGCTGAAGCCCTGGTTGCCCGCGACCAGGGCATCGCGCGTATAGAACAGGTTGTCGTGATCGTCGAAGAACTCGAGCTTGGTGATGTTCGCGACTTCGACGTCGACGAAGATCAGTCCGAAGGCGCTCGTCGTCGCCGCCGTCGCCGTGCCCGGCACGAAGAAGCGGACGTCGGTGGTGTTGCTGTTCACGGCCGTGAAGATCTTCTGCGCGCTGAAGGCCTGGAACTCGTTCGGGAAGCCGAACAGGATCGGCGTCGCACCGCCGCCGTTGGCGCTGACGAGAAAGCCTGTGCCCGGAGTGCTGAAGACGACACCGCGCGGCGAGGTGGTGTTGAAGAAATCGGCCGAGAGCGTGGCCGAGTCCGATTGCCCCGCCGGCACGCCGTCCCAGTTGATCTCGCGCCTCAGCCCGCCGAACGAGCCATTGGCGCCGGCGACGGCTCCGCCGCCGACGGCGACCCGGAAGGCGTCGCGCGTGGCGGTGATCGCCGCGGCATCGGCCCCGGCCGATTCGAAGGTGACCACGGTCGGCGCGGCGCCGGCGTGCGCGGCGAGCATCGAGGCCGCAGCGACGAGGATGAAGGACGACAGGCGTTGCATCGGAGACTCCGGGTTGCTCGGTGAAATCGGTTTCGGCGCAGGGTAAGGCAGCCGCGAACCCGCGTCAACGCGAGCGGCGGGCGAGGGCCAGTCGTTCCTCCCACCAAGCCGTGAGCGGCGTCGAGCGCTTGCCCGGGCCACGATCGTCGAGCAGCGTGCGCGCCAGCGCGTGCGAGCCGCTGCGCGTCGCGGCGGCGAGCAGCGTCTGGTCGACGACGTCGCGCTGTGCCCGGCTGCCGCCCAAGCGCTCGATGCCGGCGCGCAGCGGCGCAATCGCCGCGGTCGCCATGGCGAACTCGCCGGCACCGAAGGCGAGCAGACCCTGCTGCAGCGGAGCGCCGAGGTCTCGCGACACGTCGCGGTTCCAGCCGTCCTGCTGCTCGGCGCCCGCGAGCGACAGTGCGACCCATGCGCGCGCCCGCGCCAACTCGCCCGCGCCGATCAGGGCCAGGGTCGCGTGCGCGTCGTTGAACAGCGAGTGCCCGGCGTCGGCCCGGTCGAGCCGCCAGCCGGCGAGGAGCTGCCGCCAGCGATCGCCGACGTCGACGCCGATCAGCGCGATGCGCCAGAGCAGCGACGCGGCGTCGACCCGCTGCAGCGTGATCTCGGCCTTCGTCGCGTCGAGGTAGTCGTCGTGGATGCGCAGGGCGGCGGCGCCGTCGAGCGTCTCGAGCGCGAACAGCGCTTCGTGCCAGCCGAGGTGCCCGGCGAAGCCGTTGCGATCGGCGCCGGTGCCGTCGCCCCAGTGCGGCCGCCACGCGTCGAGCCAGCGCCGGCCTTCGTCGTGCCGGCCCTGCATCTCCATCACGTGCGCGACGGCGTGGATGGCCCACGGCACGCGCGCTGCGCCGGCGAGCGCGCGCCGACCGGCGGCCTCTGCCTCGTCGTAGCGGCCCGATTCCTCGAGGCCGAAGGCGTGCAGCGCGAGCACGTAGGGATGGAGCGGATCGTCGTCCGGCCACGCAGGCAACACGCCCGCGACATGTGCGTGCAGCTGCGCCGCATCGCCTCGGTAGAAGTCGAACAGATGCGCCCACTGCAGGGCGAGCGCGTCACGCGGATGCTCGCCCAGGATCGCGCCCCAGGCCTCGCCGGCACCGGCCCAGTCGCCGGCGGCTAGGCGTTGCAGCGCCTCGAGGTGAGCACGCTCGCGCGGGTGGGCGTGGACCGCGCGCGTGGCGGCGTCGGCGAGCAGCGTCGCCGCGTCCGATGCGAGCCCGGGCTCGGTGAGGCTCAGCAGGAAGCCCGCGCGCATCAGCGTCGGCAGGATCCATCCGGGGTCGGCGGCAACGGCGGCGTCGAGGTCGTCGAGCGGCGTGCCGTAGAACGACATCATTCGCCAGAGCGCGCGCTCGCTCGCGTCGAGCGCTCCTGCCGAGTCGGTCGAGACCGGATTGCCGCGCGGATCGCGCCGCGTCATGGGAGATCGTGCCGGCGCGCTCAGCCCGGCGCCGGCGGCTCGGGCCACGGTCGCGGCGTCGGCCGTATCGCTTCCCACGCGCTCGCGGCCTGCAGCACGGCGAGATCGTCGTGGCGGCGGCCGATGATCTGCAGGCCGATCGGCAGGCCGGCGCTGGTCTGGCCGCAGTCGATGCTCGCTGCGGGCTGCTCGCTCATGTTGAACGGCAGCGTGAAGGCGATGTGCTCGAAGGGCCGCTCTGGATCGTTGGTCGGGCACGGCCACTCGGCGTTGTAGGCGGCGATCGGCGAGGTCGGCGAGAGCACGACGTCGTACGGCCGGCAGGCGGCGACGGCGGCGTCGCGCATTGCCGCCATCTGGCCGTAGCCGCGGAACACGCGTTCGCCCGAGAGCGTCGCGCCGCGTCGCGCCCATTCGACGATGAACGGCAGGGCGCGCGCGCGCCGATCTTCGCGCAGGGCCGAGATGTCGAGCCAGGCGCGCATGCGCCAGAAGTCGTCCATGCCGTCGAGCATCGAGCGAGTGAGGAAGGGCGCGACGCGATCGACCTTGGCGCCGGCGGCCTCGAAGCGCTTCGCGGCCGCCTCGACCGCGCCGGCGACCTCGGCGTCGACCGGCAGGCCGACGCCGATGTCGGGCATGAAGCCGATGCGCAGTCCGGCGAGGTCGCGCTCGAGGCGCTGCCACTCGATCGTCTGCGCCGGCAGGCTCATCGCGTCGCGGTCGTCGGGCTGGGCCAGCACGCCCATCATCAGCGCCGCGTCGGCGACGGTGCGCGTCATCGGTCCGGCGACGCGGCCGGCGTATGCCGGATCGATCGGGATGCGGCCGAGGCTCGGCTTCAGCGTGAAGATCCCGCACCAGCCCGCCGGCAGGCGCACCGAGCCGCCGATGTCGGTGCCGAGATGGAGCGGCCCGTAGCCGGCGGCGACGGCGGCGCCCGCGCCGGAGCTGCTGCCGCCCGGGTTCTTGGTCAGGTCCCAAGGATTGCGTGTCAGGCCGTGAAAGCTCGACAGGCCCGACGACAGCATCCCGTAGTCGGGCATCGTCGTCTTGCCAAGGATGACTGCGCCGGCCTCGCGCAGCCGTGCCGCAGGCGGCGCGTCGCGCACGGCCGCGACCAGCTCGGTCGCGCCGGTGCCGAGCGGCATCGGCGTGCCGGCGGTGGCGATGTTCTCCTTGATCATCGTCGGCACGCCCTCGAGCGCTCCGACCTTCTCGCCGCTCTCATGGCGCAGCCAGCGCGCTTCCGACACCCGTGCCGACGCGAGCGCGGCCTCGCCGTCGAGCGCGTAGGTCGCGTGCAGGTGCGGCTCCCACGCGGCGATGCGGTCGAGCACGGCCTGGGTCACCTCGACCGGCGAGAGCGAGCGCTCGCGGAAGCGGACGAGCAACTCGGTCGCGTGGAGATCGTGGAGAGCGGTCATGGTTGGTTGCGCGACGTTTGCGTCTTGCGTCTCGGTGGCGCTACAACATAGGCCCGACGCGGCTCGTAAGCCGCAGGACCGAATCCAGCCGCGTCCGATGCGAAGGGATTGACCACCGTGACCGATGCCGCGCGATCCCCGGCTGTTTCGAAGCGTTGGCCGTCCTGCAAGTCTTCGCTGAAGAGCGTTGCACAGCCCGCGTCGAGCGCCGACTGCACGACGAGCGCGTCCCAAACCGAGATCCGGCAGCGCTGTTGCAGCGCGAGAGCGCGCAGCACCGAGTCGGCATTGGCGGGAACGACGGTGTGGTCTGCCAGCAGTCGCAAGAAGGCAAGAGCGTCAGGCGGCGCGAGGAAGCGCCGCCGCAGGACAACGTTGTAGAACTCCTGCATCACCTGCGCACTGATCACGAACCGGGACGTTTTCATCGCCTCGGCAATGACGGCGAGCGCACGTTCCCGGCGCGCGCGATCATGTGGCTCGTACGAATACACCAAGACGTTGGTGTCGAAGAAGATCGGTCGATCGAACACCGCCGCCGCATCGACAACTGGCGCGCGGCGCAGTGATCGGCTCATTTCCTGGAGCTGGCCCTGCGAGGGCCGCCGGGTGAGCGTTCGGAGAGCATCTCTTCGTAGAGTTCGTCGCGGGTGAGTCGGGGCCCGCCTCCGGGCCCGAGCGTCACACTGCGTGCGTGATCCAGGAATGCCTGCGCCCTCGCATGGGCGCGGGCCATCACCTCGGCGTCATCCTGCCGCGCATACGCGGTGATCGCCTGGCGGCAAATCTCGTTGACGCTGGTGCCCTCCTGCACCGCCTTGACACGCGCAGCACGAAGGAGAGCGTCGTCAATGGTGAGAGTGAGGTTGCTCATGATTCGTCGCCGCAAGCGATGACACGGAATCAGTGTAGCACGGGTTCCGTGTTGGACAGCGCGCCAGTGGAGTCCGCGGGCCAGCCGACGCAGACACGCCGATGCATCACCCGGTCAATCTCGTCGCCTATTGCCAGGCCAGCGCGCCGAGGTCGTTGGCGGCGATCGGCGAGCTGCTCCACAAGCCCTTCAGCCGCTTGTTGCCGACCGCGAACTGCGGCAGCTGGAACAGGTACGCGTTGACGCTGTCGGTCGCGAGCTGGCGCTGGATGTCGCCGAGCAGCTTCAGCCGGCCCTTGGCGTCTGCCGTCGAGTTGTACGCCGCGAAGAGGTCCTTGTAGGCCTTCGAGTCGTAGCCGTAGTAGTAGCTCGGGTCGGCGTAGCGGTCGAAGTCGAGCGGCTCGGTGTGGCTGACGATGGTGAGGTCGAAGTTGCCCTTGAACGCGCCCGAGAGCCACTGCGCCCACTCGACGTTCTCGATCTTGGCGACGACGCCGATCTTGGCCAGCTGCGAGGCGATGATCTCGCCGCCCTTTCTTGCATACGCGGGCGGCGGCAAGGTCAGCGTCACGTTGAGCGGCGTCGTGACGCCGGCTTCCCTGAGCAGCGCCCTGGCCTTCTCCGGGTCGTAGGGATTGACGGCGGTGAGGTCGACATAGCCCGCATCGCTCGGCACCATGTGGCTGCCGATCGGCACGCCGAAGCCTTCCTGCGCGCCGTCGATGACCGCCTTGCGGTCGATCGCCGCGGCGAGCGCGCGGCGCACGCGCACGTCGTCGAAGGGCTTCTTCCTGTTGTTGATCGTCATGATCGTCTTGCCCTCCGTGCCGCCGGCGGTCACCGAGAATCGCGGATCGCCCTGGAACTGCTTCAGGCTCTCGAGCGCGCCGTAGCGCGGCATGCCGTCGATGTCGCCGGCGAGCAGCGCCGCGACCTGCGCCGCCGGGTCGTTGATGAAGCGGAAGGTCACCTTCTTCATCTGCACCTTGGCGGCGTCGCGGTACTGGTCGTTCTTCACCAGCGTGATCGACGAGCCCTTGGCCCACGAGTCGAACTTGAACGGACCGGTGCCGACCGGCTTCGTCGCATCGGTCGGTGCGCTCTTCGGGTCGAGGATCACGGCCGTGTTCTCGCCCATCCGGAAGAGGAAGTTGCCGTCGGCGTTGTTCAGGACGACGATCACCGTCGCCGGGTCGGGCGTGTCGATCCGGCTGATGTTGTCGAACACCGCCTTCTTCGCCTTGTTGGTCGAGCCCGGCGCCTTGGCGCGCTCGAACGAGAACTTCACGTCGCTCGCATCGAAGGCCTCGCCGTCGTGGAACTTGACGCCTTTGCGAAGCTTGAAGGTGTAGACCTTGCCGTCGGGGTCGATCGACCAGCTCTCGGCGAGCAGCGGCGTGATCCTGCCGTCCATGTTGATCTTGGTCAGGCCTTCGAGGACGCTCAGGTGCACGACCTCGCCGATCGCCGCGGCCGGCGCGACCGTCGGATCGAGGCCGGGCGCGGGCTCGAGCACCATGCCGAGGACGACGCTGTCTTTCCTGGTCTGCGCCTGGCTCGCCGGCGCGGCGAGTAGCGCGAGCGCGAAGACGGCGGCGATCGAGAGCGGGAGGGCGAGGCGGGCGGGTCGGGACATGGTGGTCTTTCGGAGGATGCGGTCCGGGAAGCCCTCACTCTAGCCTCAGCGGGCGCGCAGCAGCCAGACGCCGGCGAGCAGCATCCACAGCGACACCAGCGTCACGACGGGTGCGATGGGCAGCGCCGGGCCCAGGCCGAATGCCGGCAAGGTCAGGCCGGCGAGCAGAAGCGCGGTCGCCGTGCCGAGCCCGGCGAGCCACGCCGGAAAGGCCCGTGTCCGCCACGCCGCCGCGCACAGCAGCCCGAGAGCGAGCGCCATGAACAGGCTCACGCCGAGCACCTCGCCGATGCCGCCGCCGTAGCGGTGAGGGCATCGAACAGCAACTCGATCTGGCTGCGCCGGGCCGCGTCGGCGCCAGCGTGCGCCTCGGCCAGGTACGGCATGACGGTGAGCCAGCGCAGGATGCCGATCGATCGGCACAGCGCCGAGAGCGCGGCGAACGCGGCCACCGTCGCCGCCACGGTGCGGCCGAGCCCGCTGGCGCTGCGCAGCGCCAGGCCGATGAGTGCCGGCGCCACCGCGATCGAATAGAGCAGGTAGAGGCCGTAGCCCAGCGCCAGGGCCCCCGGCTGGGCGGCGATGGCACCGAGCTGCGTGGCCGCCGGTGAGCGCAGCGAGGCCGGCCAGCCGAACGCCGGGCCGAGGACGGCGACGGGCGCGAAGGCGAGCACCGCTTCGGCGAGCAGCAGCGCGCCGAGCAGGCGATTCGTGCCGATGCCTGTGTCGGTGTCGATCCGCTTCGCGTGGGCAAGAGGTCGGGTCAGTGTCGTCATGGACGTGCCTTCGAAGAGCTTGGTCGATACGGCTCAGGCCGATTGCGATCGAACAGAGGGCACGTCTGCCGCGCCGACGCCGAGCTCCACGAGCGCGAGCCGCAATGCGTCGGCGAGCGGCGTGGACGGCACGGCGCCGACCGCCGCTGCGAGCGCGCGGCCGTCGAGCGCGTGCGGCACCCGCCACAGGTACGACATGCGCGCCAGCTCGCGGAACATCGGCACGACGAGGCCGAGCGCGCGGATGAGCGGCCACGGCATCCGGCCATGACGCCAGCCGCGCGCTGGTGCCGCGATGCCGAGCGTCGTTGCTGCGCGCTCGATCGCCGCCAGGAACTCGTGGCCGGTCACCGAGTGGCCGGCAAAGGTGAAGCGTTCGAACGATGCAGCGGCGGGCACTTCGGCGAGGGCGACGAGAGCGCGTGCGAGGTCGGGCAGGTAGGCCCAGGCGTGGACGAGCGCCGGGTCGCCCGGGTAGTCGAGCCTGCCGCGCGCGACCCCCTTGACGATCGCCTGGTCGAGCCAGCTGCCGGTGCCTGCGCCGAAGAAGTCGCCCGCGGTGACGACCGTGGCGCGAAGGCGCCCCGCGGCCGCCCGGCGTTCGAGCTCGGCCTCCATCTCGGCGCGGATCCGGCCTTTCGCGGTCGTCGGACGCTGCGGCGTCGTCTCGTCGACCAGCGCCGGCATGGCCTCGCCGTAGTTGTAGACGTTGCCCGGCAGCATGAAGCGTGCGCCGAGACGCTCGGCCAGGTCCATGGCGGTGCGCGCGGCGGGCAGCGCTTCCTCGTCCCAGCGCGTGTAGATCGGGTTGATGCCGTGGACGACGACGCTCGGGCTCGTGCGCCCGGCCAGGGCGCCGGCGACCGATTCGAGGGGCGCTCGGACGAGCTCGACGCTGCCCGGCATGCCCGGCGCGGCGTCGCGCCGGACGTGCGCGAGCACACGCCAGCCCGCGGCGGCGAACGCCTGCGTCGCGGCCAGGCCGAAGCGGCCGTTGGCGCCGAGGACGAGGACGCAAGGCGCGGAGGAAGTGGGTGCGGACATGGCTCTTTCCGAGATCGCGGCGAGGCTGCCGACGGCGTAGTGTCAGTCGCCCTCGAGCCGGAAGCTACGTCTCGTCCTGCATGAAAGCCATACAATTTCGCATGGCTGACAACTCCCTCGCGAGCTTCGACTGGACCCTGATCCGCAGCTTTCTCGCCGTGCTCGACGCCGGCAGCGTCACCGCCGGCGCGCGTCGCAGCGGCGCGACCCAGCCGACGCTCAGCCGCCACGTCGCCGAGCTCGAGGCGCAGCTCGGCGTGCCACTCTTCGAGCGCACCGGGCGCGGCGTCACCCCGACCGGCGCGGCGCTCGTCATCGCCGAGGCTGCGCGCCGGATGCAGGACGCGGCCGTCGCCGTCGCCGGCGGGCTCGCCCGCTCACGCTCCGAGACGGGTGGCGTCGTCCGCGTGACGACGAGCCAGGTCGCGGCGAGCTGGCTGCTGCCCGGCGTGATCGCCCGCTTCCAGCATGCACACCCAGCGATCGAGATCGAGCTCGTCGCCTCGAACGAGCTCACCAACCTGCTGCGCCGCGAAGCCGACATCGCGGTGCGCATGGTGCGGCCGGCTCAGTCGTCGCTCATCGCCCGAAAGCTCGGCGAGATCGACGTCGTCGTGGCCGCGCATGCCTCGTATCTCGCCGAGGCGCCGCCGCTGCGCGTGCCGGAAGACCTGCTCGTGCACCGCCTCGTCGGCTTCGATCGCGACGACACGATCCTGCGCGGGTTCGCCCGTCTGGGCGTGACCCTCTCGCGCTCCGATTTCGCCTGCCGCACCGACGACCAGGTCGCCTACGGCCAGCTCGTCGCCGCCGGCGCGGGCATCGGCTTCGTCTCCGGCTACTCGCTTCGGCAGTGGCCCGGCGTCGTCAGGCTGCTGCCCGATCTCGCCATTCCTGCATTCCCCTGCTGGCTCGCCGTCCACCGCGAGATCCGCTCGAACCCGCTGGTGCGGACGGTCTACGACTACTTGTCGCGCGAGCTCCCGGCGGTGATCGGCTCGGCTGCTTCGGCGCGGAAATAGACGGACCGCAGCGATCGGCATCGACAACCCGAACGACCGTCGGTACTCGAACTTCCATCCTGACCCGCAGCGCACCGGCCGCGCGGAGCTGCAGTTCGACCTGTGAGACCGCGTCCGATCACGCCGCCAGCACGTGCACGCGCTGCGCGCCGACCGTCACGACGTCGCCGGCGCGCAGCTTCCTGCCGCGGCGCGACTCGGCCTCGTCGTTGACGCGGACCTGCCCGTCGACCAGCAGCGCTTTCGCCGCGCCGCCACTCGACGCGAGGCCGGTCGCCTTGAGCAGCGCCGCGAGCGCGATGTGGTCGCCGCGCAGGGCGAAGTCGGCGTCCGTCACGCGGCGGCGCGCAGCAGCGCCTCGAACGCACGACCGGTGTCGCGCGCGCTTGCGCGCCGCACTTCGATCACGCGCATTCCCGTCTGCGACGGCGAGGCGGTCCGCTCGAGCAGCGCACGGTCGGTGCTGTGGTCGACGACGAGCACCACGCGGCCGGGCCCGCGCCGCGCGGCGAGCTCGTGCAGCTCGAATTCGCAGCCGTGGCGCTGCTCGGTGAAGCCGCGCAGATCCATCACGACGGCGTCCGCGCGCACGATGAGGGCGACGATCGTCGCCTGCCAGGTGTCGTCCCTGCAGCAGAACTCGCTGACGCGGTAGCGGCCGTCGCCGTCGGGCGCGACGTCGAGCGACGCCAGCCGGCGCGCCAGGTCGTCGCGCGACTGCACGAAGCTCGCGGCCAGGTTGCCGGTGAAAAAGCGCAGGATGTCGCCCGGGTCGACGGTGCGCGCGACGACGTCGGGCGCGGCGATCATCGTCACCGGACCGAAGAGCTGCCAGCGCGAGGCGATGCGGTCGAACAGCGCCTCGGTGCGCGCCGTGTCGCCGAACACGCGCAGCAGCAGCAGCATGCGCGGCGCCGGCCGCGCCGTGCCGCCGTAGGCCCAGCGCAGCAGGCGCGCCAGCGTGACCGGCACGAGCGCATAGCAGACGACGCTTGCGCCGACGATCTCGAGCAGCGGCCCGGTGCCCGGATAGACGCTCACCAGCTCGACTGCGCGCGTGGCGATGAAGAGCAGCCACCAGCTGTGCGCGAGCAGCTGTGCATCGGAGAAGCGCTTGGCCTCGTAGGCGCGTGCGAGCGACTTCAGCCGCCACCACGCGAGCACGCCGACCGGCAGGGCGAGGACGATGAAGCCGGCGTCGAGACCCGGCCCGGACAGCACCCATTCCTGTGCCCAAGTGGTCGAGCCGAGCCACTTCGTGAGGCGCAGGCCGAGCAGCGGACCGATCGCGAACACGAGCAGGCCCGCGAAGGCGAGCGGCGCGATGCCGCGCACGCGGCGCGCGCCGATCGCCAGGCCGAGCAGCAGCGGCAGCGTCAGCGTGTAGACCGCGTATTGGAAGAAGACGACGATGTTGTTGGCCTGGTCGAGCGTCGGCGCCTTGCCGGCAGCCAGGCGCTGCAGCACGGCGATGACGAGGCCGATCGCGGCGAGCGCGAGAAGGAAGGCGACCCACAGCCACAGCGCGCGCCAGAACGGCGTCGCGGTCAGCACCGCGAAGACCGGCACGGCCATGCTGCAGGCGACGCCGGCGATCATCCACAGCACCGCCGGCGTGATCGGCTCGCTGCCGAGGGCGAGGTACTGCGCGCCGAGCAGGGACGACGGCACGACCAGCGCGCCGAGCGCGGCGACGAAGACGCGGCGGCGCACCCGCGCTTCCCACGCGAGCGCCGGCTCGGGCGAGGCGTCGGCACGTGTCGTGGCGCGCGGCTGCGCGGGTGCGATCGACAAGGTGTCGCCGCCACGCGACTGCATGCCGGCGAGCACGGCACGCCGGTAGCGCCACAGGACGAGCGACGCGACGAGCACCGTCATCACCATGACGTTGATGAAGTGGACCGCCAGCTCGCCGCCCAGCATTGCAGTCTCCCCGGGGCCTCGACCGTGGCTACGATAGCGCGGAAGGGAGCGGCGACGCGATGGCAGCGAGCCCTGTCGGCTGGAGCGAGATCTGGCGCGTGCTGGCCTACACGGCCGCGCTCGCGCTCGCCTTCGTCGTCCTCGGCCGGCTCGAGAGCGGCGCGCTCACGCTCTTCGAGCTCGACAACCGCCTGGCGCGCCGCGAGTTCGGCTCGTCCTCGGGCGACGCGGCGCTCGCGCGCGAGGCCGAGCGGATCGCGCTCGTCTCGCGCGACGAGCTCGCCCGGTCGCCGGGCCGACGCGGGATCGCGTTTCGCCTCGGCTACGAGATCGGCTACGCCAGCACCTTCGTCGGATCGTTCGCCAATTCGAATCCTGCCGTACGCGCCAAGGCGCGGGTGATCGGCGAGCACCACGTCGCGATCGCGCGCACGCAGGCGGCCGCGTTCGGCATCGCCGGCGTCGACCTGCTTCCTGCCCCGACGCTCAGCAACTACGTCGCGCTCAACGCGCGCTTCGAGGCCGACGAGAACGGCGTCGGCGCGCAGGTCGAGGCGCGCGCGTCGCCGCTGCATCGCCAGCTCTACCTGCTTGGCGCGCTCGTCGGCGGCGAGGCGGCCGGCGTCGAGAGCAGCGACGGCAAGATGAGCCAGCCGCCGGGTCCGCAGATCCGCCGCCACGCGACGCTCGCCGGTGTCGACCGCGCGCTCTGGCTGCCGCTGGCGCTGACGGTGCGCGGCAAGGCGCCTGCGCAGGTGGTCGGCGACTACCGCGCGGCGTTGAACGCGCTCGCCGCCGATCTCGCCGCGCGCGACGCGGCGACCGAAGGCGCGACCGCGCCGCGCTGACGCGGCGCGTCAGGTCAGAAGCAGCTCTGCGCGCCGCCGCAGGTGTAGTAGTTCGTCGAGATGCCGACCTGGTCGTGGTCGCGGCCGTAGACACTCAGCTGCTTGTACGAGGCGGCGCTGGCCGGCTTGTGGTCGAGCGGGACGACGACGCTCGAATGGCCGAGCACCACGTCGACGTGCCCGGCGCGGCTTGCGCCCTGGCAATTTCCGGCCAGGCAGAAGGTGACGTCGTTGGCCGACACCGTCGGATTCGACACCCAGGCCGCCGTGAACGTCGCTGCGACGCCGTCGTAGCTGGCGAGCCCGCTGCGCGTCGTCGCGTCGAGCTCGAGCCACGGGAAGCCCGTCAGCGCGGCGAACTTCGGCGGCACGCCTTCGACACGCTTGACGATGCTCACCGGCGTGCCGGTCATCGCGACGTTGTCGTAGAGGTCGATGCGGACCTTGCGGCCGCGCTTGTAGAAGTTGTCGATCAGCGCGTCGCCGATCGCCGCGGCGCCGGCGCCGTCGCTCGAGTCGCCGAGCGAGAGCCAGCTTCCGCCGCACCCGTTGGAGGCGGCGATCGCCAGACGCGGCGTGTCGCCCGAGGCTTGCGCCTGGGCGACGCAGGCTTCGGTGAGGACGAGCGTGACCAGCGGCGTCAGCTCCCAGCTGGTCTGCGCGAAGTTGCGCTGGTAGACCTTGGCGGCGCGCACGCCGGCCGGGTTGGCGCCGTTGCTGCCGGTGATGTCGAACTGGAGCGCGCGGGTGTATTGCGCAGCCGACTCCGGCGAGCCGGCGGGCGCGTCGAGACGAAGGCTTCGCTGCACCGCGGCACCGACGTGGATGTCGTACGCCGAGTCACGGCCGAGCAGCTTCCACGCTGCGCCGGTGCGCAGCACGACGGCGAGCTCGGCGCCTTCGAACCGCACGTCGCCGTGGATGATGTTGAAGCCGGCGACGCAGACCTTGTTGGCCGGATCGGTCGTGAAGTCGCAGTCCTTCAGCGTCGGGTTCGCGAACACGCCGCCGAGCAGGCCCTCGAGCGCGGCGAAGTGGCAGATCATGGTCGGGCCGCTGGCCTTGTCGACGTGCGTGCTCTTGTCCATGTCGAGCGCGAATGCGGCGTCGAAGATGTCGGAGGCGGTCATGCGCGCCACGCAGGTCGCCTCGTCGCTCGCGGCGATCGCGTGGCTCAGGCCGTCGACGAAGACGTGCGAGATGCCGCGCAGGTCGACGTCGAGGTCGGTGCCGGCGGCGAGCGCGCCGGTGCCGGCGTTCTGGTCGAAGAAGGCGTTGCCCGAACCGAGCTTGCCTTCGACCTGGACGAAGGTCTTGGTGCCGTCGTTGCCGGTCGAGACCTTGACCGCATCGAGGATCTTGTCCATGCCGGTGCGGTCGGCGTCGAACGGCGTCGTCGCGAAGTCGGCGCCAGCGCCGACGCCGGCCTTGGCGAGCAGGTCGGCGAGCGCGGTGCGCAGCTTGCCGGATTGGGTGTCGAGCGCGGCGGCGCTCGGCGCCGGCGCGCCGCCGACGGCGAACAGCGCCCCCGGATCGCTGCCGAGCGCGAGCGCGACGGTGGCGTTGGTGAGCGGCGTGACGTTGCCGGTGCCGGGCTGGCCGACGACGGCGTAGAAGCAGCCGTAGTTGCCGTCGACGAAGCCGCAGGCCTGCAGCGAGAACGGCGCGACGAGGCCCGCGAGCGACAGGCCGCTGTAGCTGCCGTCGGCGCCGACCGCGGCCGAGACGACGACGCCCTTGGCGTCCTTGACCGAGATCGTGGCGTTGAGCATGGGTGCGCCGACGGCGATCGTGCCGGCGAGCGTCGTCGAGGCCGGCGCGGCGGGCGTTGTCATGTAGTCGGCGCCGCCGCCGCAACCGGCGAGGGCCGCTGCGATCAGGGCGCCACCAGCGGCGACAGCGAAAGGACGGATCGGGGAGGGACGGGGCAGCCGCATGGGAAGCCTTTCAACGCTCGGCCGCACGCGCATCGTCCTGCGGGACATCCGCGGACGAGCTTGGGGGCACAGCGTTTACGGCGCTTGCCCGATCGACCTGAGGCCGCCGCATCCGCCCGTCCGTGACCGAAATCGCGCTCCGTGGCCCGGTGGCCGCAGCACTACCATCGCCGCGTGACTTCCTCGCTCTCGCGCCGTGACCTGCTCGCCCTCGCCGGCACGCGCCTCGTCGTCGACGAGTTCGTCGCGCGCCGCGCCGACGTCGCCGCCGGCGTCGGGCAGCAGCTCGTCGCCGACGTCGCGCGCATCGGCGGCCTGCGCCTCCTGCCCGGATACTTCATGGTGATCGAGCAGGCGATGGACCTGCCCAAGGAACGCGGCGACGCTGCCTCGGTTGCGCTGGCGGCGTTCGTCGAGCGGGCCAAGGCGAGCGGCTTCGTCGCCGGCGCGCTGACAAGGCGCGGCATCGGAGATGCGCTCGTCGCGCCGGTCGCGGGTTGACGCCGCTCGCCGTCGCCGCGAGAGAGATGTCAGCGCACCGAGAGGCGCGCGGCTGACTAACGACTGCGCGCCAGGCGCGGGTCGAAGATGTCGCGCAGGCCGTCGCCCAGCAGGTTGAGGCCGAGCACCGTCAGCGCGATCGCCAGTCCCGGATAGACCGCGAGCTGCGGCGCCTGGAAGAGCTGCTGCTGCGCCTCGTTGAGCATGCGGCCCCACGACGGCGTCGGCGGCTGCGTGCCCAGGCCGAGGTAGCTGAGCGCGGCCTCGGCGAGGATGGCGAGCGCGAACTGGATCGTCGCCTGCACGATCAGGATCGCGGCGATGTTCGGCAGCACGTGCTCGACGGTGATGCGCCATTCGCCCTTTCCCAGCGCGCGCGCCGCGGTGACGTACTCGCGCGAGCGCACGACCAGCGCGCTCGCCCGCGTGATGCGCACGAAGACCGGCACGTTGAAGATGCCGATGGCGACGATCGAGGTGACGAGCCCGGGGCCGTAGATCGCGGTCAGCATGATCGCGGAGAGCAGCGCCGGGAAGGCGAAGGTGAAGTCGGCCAGGCGCATCACCGCTTCCTCGATCCAGCCGCGCTTGACCGCGGCCAGCAGGCCGAGCGCGACGCCGAAGCCGATGCCGATGCCGACCGCGATCAGCCCGACGGCGATCGAGACGCGGCTGCCGACGATGAGGAGCGACACGATGTCGCGGCCGAGGCTGTCGGTGCCGAGCCAGTGCGACGCGCTCGGCGGCTGCAGCTTGTGCGGGATGTCGAGCTCGGCTGCCGGCCACGGCGTCCAGACGAACGAGAGCAGCGCGAGGACGACGACGCCCGCGACGAGAGCGGCGCCGATGACGAAGTTGGCGCGGCGCCAGCGCGACGGTCGCGCGACCGGGCGCGCGTTCACGATGACCTCGCTCACGAGCGCTTCGCGCGCAGGCGCGGATCGATGACGACGTAGAGCACGTCGACGACGAAGTTGATGACGACGACCGACGCCGCGAGCAGCATGACGACGTTTCGCACGACGACCAGGTCGCGGTTGGCGATCGCCTGGAACACCAGCCGTCCCAGGCCGGGCAGCGAGAACACGTTCTCGATCACGACCGTGCCGGTGAGCAGGTTGGCGAACTGCAGCCCCATCACCGTCAGCACCGGAACCATCGCGTTGCGCAGCACATGGCCCCAGAGCACGCCGCGCGGCGATTGGCCTTTCGCACGCGCGGTGCGCACGAAGTCCTCGCGCAGCACGTCGAGCACCGCCGAGCGGACGATGCGCGCCAGGATCGCCGACTGCACGACGGCGAGCGCGACCGCCGGCAGCACGAGCGCGCGCAGCGCCGGGCCGGCGCCGCCGCCGTCGTCGGCGCTCCAGCCGGGAAAGCCGCCGGCCGAGAACCAGCGCAGCTTCACGGCGAAGAGCCAGATCAGGAGGATCGCGAACCAGAAGTTGGGCACGGCGATGCCGAGCTGGCTCACGGTCATGATGCCGACGTCGCCGGCGCGGCCGTGGCGCGCGGCGGCGAAGAG
>JBBRZP010000003.1:0-61785 GCA_038236565.1 Burkholderiales bacterium
CGAGGTCTTGCCGCTGCCCGATGGCCCGAGGATCGCGACGAGCTCGCCCGGCGCCATGTCGAACGACATGTCGGCGACCAGCGTCCGCGCGCCGACGGTGCGCGTCACCGAGCGGATCGAGACGATCGGGCCGCCGCGCGCGGCCAGCGTGTCTTCAGCCATGGCGCAGCGTCTCGATCCGTCGCATGCGCCACCAGAGCCATGCCAGCGGCAGCGCCATGAGCGCCTGGCTGATCAGCACCCACACGGCGGCGCGGTCCATGTTCTGGTTGCGCGAGAAGGCGTAGATCTTCAGGGCCGGCGACGAGTAGCCGAAGGGCTGCAGCGTGAGGCTCAGGTCGAGCTCCTTCACCGACTCCATGAAGACCAGCGCACAGCCGAGCACCAACGCCGGTCGGACGTGGCCGGCGAAGGCGACCCAGCGCGCGCGCAGGGGCGTCGCGCCGAAGGCCTGTGCCGTGTCGATCATCGCCTGCGGCGTGCGGCGCAGCGCGTCGAGCAACGGCAGCAACGCGAACGGCGCGAAGCGCAGGGCTTCGGTCGCGACGATCAGGATGCGGCTGTCGCGCGCGCTGCCGAGCCACGTCGCGAGCGTCGAGCCGTCGCGGCTCATCATCACGAAGGCCAGCGCGAGCACCAGCGACGGAAGGAAGTAGTTGCTGAGGAAGAGCCACGGCATGCGCTCGGCCCAGCGCGACCGTCCGCCCGAGCGCAGCACGACGACCGTGACGACGCACAGCGCCAGGACCACCAGCGCGGTCATCGCCGAGGTCGTTGCGGCCCGCAGCACGTCGCCGGGAATCGCGGCGACGTTCGTCCGGCCCCAGTGGAGCCAGGCCCAGCGCGCGGTGAGCACTTCGGGAATCCAGAAGGCGGGCAGCGAGCAGAGCACGCTCCAGCCGACGAGCGCGACGGTCGCCGGCGTCGAGAGGCGCTTGCGGGAGACGGCCGATGCCGCGGGCGCGATCGGGTTCTGGCTCATGATCGCCGTCGAGGCCCACGCCGCGGCGGCGACCAGCAGCACCGCGGGGACGATCAGCAGCACCGAGACGATGGCGGCGACGTCCGAGCTCTGGCTCGCCAGCCACAGGTTGTGCATGCCGACGCTGAGCGTGTCGATGCCGAGGCGGTCGGCGGCCGCGTAGTCGCCGACGACCTGCGCGCAGACGATCAGGAGGGTCGCAGCCAGCGGAACCGCGTAAGCCGGCGCGTGGACGCGCCACAGCCGCTCCCAGCGGCCTTGCCCGAGCGCCGCGGCGAGCTCGCCGAAGGCGCGCGGCATGCGTGCGGACGCCACGCGAAAGATGATGAAGGCATAGGCCGCATCCGCCAGCCCGTGCTCGATCGCCAGCGCGTGGCGGCTCTCGAGGAACGACCACGACAGTCCCACCGTCCACGTGCCTGCCGTGACATATGGAGCGAAGAGAAGCGGCAGCAGTGCCAGCGCCGTGACGAGGCCGCGGCCGCGGAAGTCGAAGCGCGACGCCATCACGGCCGGTACCGCGCCCACGGCAAGCGCGACCGCGGAGGCCTCGAGCGCGACCCACGCGCTCGTCCGCGCCTGGTGCGGCAGGCTCGTCGTCGCGAAGTGGACCAGCCAGCCGCCGTCGAACAGCTCCGGCCACGCCGACCCGAGCAGATAGCCCGCGGGCCAGAGCGCGCAGGCCGCGAGCGCCAGCGCGAAGGCCGTGCGCGTCAGCCGCGTCCGGTCATCGAGCCAGCCGGGCTGCACGGTGGCCGGCCGCGCCACCGTCTCAGCGCTCGGCGTCGAAGCCGATGGCGGTGACCAGCTTGATCACCTCTTCGCGCTTGCCCGCCATGCTCGCGAGCGGCACGAAGTCCATCTTGAACCGGCCGTCCGACAGGCCCTGCTCGGCGCCGAGCCTGACCATCAGCGGATGCACCGGGACGTCGCGCAGGACGGAGTACTGCTTGGTCTTGTCCACCATCGTGAGCTGGCCTTCCTTCGAAGCCATGAACTCGAGCAGCGCGACCGCGAGGTCGCGGTTGGCGGTCGCCTTCGTGACGCCCGCGGCCGATCGCATGATGAACGTGCCCTTGTCGGCCTGGCCGGGGAAGAACACCCCGGTCGCGTCGGCCCAGGCCTTCTGCGCGTCGTTGGCCGCCATCATCGGGTGGTAGTACGTGTTCATCAGCGCGATGTCGCACTTGCCTTCGAAGATGCCTCGGGCCTGGTCGCGGTCGTTGCCCTTCGGCGAGCGCGCGAGGTTCGACGAGATGCCGTCGATCGTCGACCTGGCCCTCGCTGCGCCGTACGACGCCATCATCTGGCTGAAGAGGGCGAGGTTGTAGTCGTGGCTGCCGGAGCGGATGCAGATCCGGCTTTTCCACTTGGGATTCGCCAGGTCCTCGTAGGTCGAGAGCTCGCTCGGCTTGACCCTGGCCTTCGAATAGAAGATGACCCGGGCGCGGTAGCCGTCGACGAAGTAGCGGCCGGCCGGATCCATGAATTCCGGCGGCACGGCGGCCTTGATCTTGTCGGAGCCGATGACGTCGAGCAGGCCGCGCTGCGCGGCGATGTCCATCAGCTCGGCGTCCTTGGTGATCACGACGTCGGCTTCCGTCGGACGCGACTCGAGCCGGTTGACCAGTCCCTGGTCCATGAACACGCCGTCAACCTTGGCGCCGGACTTCGCCTCGAAGGCATCGAGGATCGGCCGCAGCGTGCCCTGGTCGGTGCGGTCGGAGATCAGCCGCAGCACGCGTTGCTGGGCGACCGCTCCGTTGCAGATCGCGACGATGCCGACCAGTGCGACGAGGTGTCGGATGCGGACGGTGCGTGAGCGGGTCATGGGGGGATCTCCTGGGGCGACGTGGGATCGGACCCCTCCACTTTGGGGGAAGAGCGGTCGTTTGGCTATCCCTGGTCCGCGCGGATGAGGGGCTTGCGGGCTGGCGATTTCCCTGCCCGCCGAGTGGCGGCGAGGACAGGGGCTCAGCTCCAGAACAGCACGTGCTCGCGCGCCTTGTCGAGCGCGAGGAAGCCGCCCATCGTGATGCGCGCGTGCGGGCCCGAGATCCGGCCGACGCGATGCAGGCAGCGTCCGGAGGCGAGCAGGAACAGGTCGCCGGGGTTCGTGACGATGCGCACGCTGTCGCAGCTGTCCTCGATCGCCTGCAGGTCGTACGAGTAGCCGTTGGGCAGCTTCGGCAGCGTCGTGTCGTCGGACGCGGCGCCGTAGACGAAGAGCTCGCCACCTGACTGCGGCGCGCGCAAGGTGGCGACGTAGCTGATCAGGGTGCGCGTGTCGACCTGCTGCGAGAGTTCGCGGTAGAGGTCGAGCCGGTAGTGGTAGTCGTGGTGGATGCCGATCTGGCGGCCGTCGACCAGGCGGCGGATCGTGAACGGCAGGTAGTCGCGGCCGTCGGACGCGCGCGGCAGCTCGACCGGACGTCCGCCCGAGAAGCGACCGAGCGCGGTGCGAATCTCGCCGGCCGCGTCGTAGCCGCCGTCGAACACCGCCACGGCCTCGGACCCGTGCGTCGCCGCGCTGCTGAGATAGTCGTCGAGCGATGCGCCGCGCGGCGCCTGGAACGTCGGCGTGGCAGGCGTGTCCGTGCCGAGCAGTTGGACGTCCTCGACCGGCATCTTCACGTTGGGTCGCGCCCAGGCGATGGGTCGTGTATCGGAGTCGAGCTCCTGGCCGACCGCGGCGAGCGTCGCGGAGTCGAACGCGCCGCGCACGACGATCACGTCGAGCGCGTCGTCGTACATCTCCTCGATGGCGTTGGCGACCGCCGAGGTCTCGCGCGCGTCGACGTCGAGGGCCCGCACCGATCGTCGAAGGCGCGGAGCGATGTGGTCCTGGAGTTCCTTCATGCGTGCAGGCTAGGCGTGGGACGGATGTTCGTCAAGGCAGAGCACCCGCCGAAACGGGCGGTGGGAAGAGCGTGCGCACGTCACGGACCGTCCCCCGAGTCGGGGGGGCGACGCCCGGGCCGGGCCGCTACACTGCAAGCGGTATCGAACCGGGCAGGCTGAGGCACGCGGCGCACCGAATCGCGGCTTCTCGACAGACCTCACGGGGGTGATGACGAGGCTTCGCATGCGGCCGCGAATTGCACGACGCCGGGAACCCGGACACGACAGGGGAGCACCAAGTTGTACCAGGTACACAGCGCCACTCCCACGGTCCGGCGCGGGTCCAGCTGGAAGGTTGACGAGCGTGCAGTGCCTCGCATCGAACCCTCGCCACCGAGCCTTCCGTGACGCCGACCCTGGTGCTCGACGTCGTCGGGCTGACCCCCGGCCTCCTCGCGCATGCTCCGCATCTGAAGGCGCTCGCGCAGGGCGGCGCGATGCGGCCGCTCACGACCGTCCTGCCTGCGGTGACGACGACCGTCCAGTCGACGATGCTCACCGGTGCTTCGCCGCGCGACCACGGGATCGTCGGCAACGGCTGGTACTTCCGCGATCTGTCCGAGATCTGGCTCTGGCGCCAGTCGAACAAGCTCGTCGGCGCAGAGAAGGTGTGGGATGCGGCCCGGCGCCGCGACCCGTCGTTCACCTGCGCCAAGTTGTTCTGGTGGTACAACATGTACGCCGACGTCGACTACGCGGTCACGCCGAGGCCGATGTATCTGGCCGACGGCCGCAAGCTTCCCGACATCCACACGCATCCGTCCGGTCTGCGCGACGAGTTGCAAGGTGCGCTCGGTCCGTTTCCGCTGTTCCGGTTCTGGGGTCCGGGCGCCGACATCGCGTCGAGCCGCTGGATCGCCGAGAGCGCTCTGCACGTCCTGGAGCATCAGCGTCCGACGCTCACGCTCGTGTACCTGCCGCACCTCGACTACGACCTGCAGCGCCTCGGCCCGAACCATCCGGAGATCACCGCGCAGGTCGCGGCCGTCGATGCGCTCTGCGCGCCGCTGATCGCCAAGGCCAGGGCGATCGGCGGGCACGTCGTCGCGCTCTCCGAGTACGGCATCACCGAGGTCTCGCGGCCGGTGCACATCAACCGCGCGCTGCGCGAGGGCGGCTGGCTGAAGGTGCGGCTCGAGCTTGGTCGCGAGCAGCTCGATGCCGGCGCGTCCGATGCCTTCGCCGTCGCCGATCACCAGATCGCGCACGTCTACGTGGCGCGACCGGAGCTGATTCCCGAAGTCGCGGCCTGCATCGCGGCGCTTCCCGGCGTCGAGACGGTGCTCGACGACTCTGGCAAGCGCGCTGCCGGGCTCGACCATGCGCGCTCCGGCGAGCTCGTGGCGATCGCGAAGGCCGACAGCTGGTTCACCTACTATCACTTTCTCGACGATGCGAAGGCTCCGGATTTCGCACGCACCGTCGAGATCCACAGGAAGCCCGGCTACGACCCGGCCGAGCTGGTCTTCGATCGCACGATCGCGTTCCCGAAGCTCGCCGTGGCGTCGAGGCTGGCGAAGAAGCTCCTCGGCATGCGCTATCTGATGGACGTGATCGGTCTCGACGCGACGGTGGTTCGCGGCTCGCACGGTCGTCCGACCGACCGCCCGGAAGACGGGCCGCTCTTCATCACCTCGGCGCCCGATCTGCTCCCGGAAGGCGCCGTGCCGGCAGCAGCGGTCAAGCAGCTGCTGCTCGATCATCTGTTCGGGGTCGAGGCATGAACGCCGTCACCGTCGATCGACAGGAGATGCAGGCATGACGGCCGAAGCCGCGCTGCAGCAATGGCTCGACCGGCGCCTCGACGACGCCGGCAGAACGTGGCTGCGCGACGCCGCCGCACCGTTCGCGGCAGGCGGCACCGACCGCGACCTCTTTCGCTCCGTCAGCCTGGTCTCGCGCAAGCTCGGCAAGGCTCCGCTCGCGCTGGACGACGCTGAGCTCGCCGTGGCTGCCGCCGCTCGCCCGCGATGGGATCCCGCCTCCTGGACGATCGACCAGGCCGCGCGCATCCGGCTGCTGCTCGCCGCCGCGGCCGATGTCGACGCTTTCGTCGGTCGCCTCGACCAGCTCTGCGCCACCGCGGATGTCGACGAGCTCGTCGCCTTCTATCGCGGGCTGCCGCTCTATCCCCAGCCGACGCGCCACCGTCTGCGTGCCGCCGAAGGCTTGCGCTCCAACATGCTCGTGGTGTTCGAGGCCGTGGCGCATCGCAACCCCTACCCGGCCGAGCAGCTGTCAGAGGACGCCTGGAACCAGATGGTGCTGAAGGCGCTGTTCGTGGGCATCACCCTCGATCCGATCGTCGGCCTCGACGAGCGCGCCAATGCGCGGCTCGCGCGCATGCTCGGCGACTATGCGCACGAGCGCTGGGCGGCCGGCCGGCCGGTGAGCCCGGAGCTCTGGCGCTGCGTCGGTCCGTTCGCCGCCGGCCCGCTGCTCGCCGATCTCGCGCGCGTGCTCGACTCGGGGACGCCGCCCGAGCGCGCAGCGGCAGTGCTCGCGTTGCGCGGCGCGCCCGGTCCGGAGGCGCGCGACCTGCTCGATCGCCACGCCGGCTTGCGCGACGTCGTCGCGGCGCGCGGCGTCGACTGGAAGTCGGCGCTCGAATTCAACTGATCGATTCAACGGATTCAGGAACAGACCATGCGATTCATCGACCCGCACATCCACATGGTCTCGCGCACCACCGACGACTACGAGCGCATGAGGGCGGCCGGCATCGTTGCCGTCATCGAGCCCGCGTTCTGGTTGGGCCAGCCACGCACCAACGTCGGCACCTTCGTCGACTACCTGTCGAGCATCGTCGGCTGGGAACGCTTTCGGGCCTCGCAATTCGGCATCCGCCACTACTGCACCATCGGCCTCAACAGCAAGGAAGCCAACAACGAGGCGCTCGCCGAGGCAGTGATGGACGTGCTGCCCCGCTATCTCTCGAAGGAAGGCGTCGTCGCGGTCGGCGAGATCGGCTACGACGACCAGACCCCTCTCGAAGACCGCTACTACCGCGCCCAGCTGCAGCTCGCCCGCGAGCACGAGATGCTGGTGATGGTGCACACGCCGCATCGCGACAAGAAGTCGGGAACGATCCGCAGCATGGACGTCGCGATCGAGATGGGCATGGCGCCGTCCATGGTGGTGATCGACCACAACAACGAGGAGACCGTGCGCGACGTCCTCGACCGCGGCTTCTGGGCCGCGTTCACGCTCTATCCCCACACCAAGATGGGCAACGAGCGGATGGTCGACGTCGTGCGGAAGTTCGGCTCCGAGCGCATCTTCATCGATTCCAGCGCCGACTGGGGAGTCTCCGATCCGCTCGCGGTGCCGAAGACCGGCCGGCTGATGCTCGAGCGCGGCATCGCGCCGAAGGACGTCGAGGCCGTCTGCTACGGCAATGCGCTCGCCGCCTACGGCCAGAGCGGACAGATGCTCGAGTCGCACTGGCTCGTACCCGAGTCCGTCGACCAGCGTACGCTGTTCGAGGGCAATTCCGTGCTGCGCGGCCAGGCGCCGATCGTCGGCGGGCTGCCCGAAGGCGTGCCGTCGGTCGACGCGCTGGCGTTCAAGTGAGCCGGGCTCGCCCGTCATCCGAGGAGCGTGTCGTGAGTGCCGAGATCTCCCTGCTGCCCAAGCGCAGCGACGAGCGTTGCGCCGTCTATCTGCAATCTTTCTCGGTGCCGTACGAGTATCCCGTGTGCTTCACGGAGCACCTCTTCGCGCACGACAACCCGGTGTTCCGCGACACGCTGATGCGGCGCGAGCCGGCGCGGCGTCATCGCATCGTCGTGTTCATCGACTCCAACGTCGCCGCGTCGTTTCCCTCGCTCGCGCACGACATCGCCGGCTATGCGGGACTGCACGGCGCGAGCCTGGAGCTCGTCGCCCATCCCGAGGTCGTTCCCGGCGGCGAGCATGTCAAGAACGATCCGGCGCTGCTGACGCGCTTGCAGCAGCGGCTCGTCGACCTGCGCGTCGACCGGCACAACTTCGTCGTCGGCATCGGCGGCGGCGCCTTCCTCGACCTGATCGGCTACGTCGCCTCGTCGACGCACCGCGGCATCCGCCATGTCCGCGTGCCGACGACGGTGCTGGCGCAGAACGACTCCGGCGTCGGCGTCAAGAACGGCGTCAACGGCTTCGGCGTCAAGAATCTGCTCGGCAGCTTCGCGCCGCCGTTCGCGGTGCTGAACGACGCCGACTTCCTGCGCACGCTGCAGCCGCGCGACAAGATCGCCGGCATCGCGGAGGCGGTGAAGGTCGCGCTGATCCGCGACCGCGTGTTCTTCGAATGGCTCGAGGCCAAGGCCGACGCGTTGCGCGCCTGCGAGAGCTCGGCAATGAGCCGGATGATCCGGCGCTGCGCCGAGCTGCACATGCGCCAGATCGCGCACGGCGGCGATCCGTTCGAGAACGGCAGCGCACGCCCGCTCGACTACGGCCACTGGTCGGCGCACAAGCTCGAGGCGCTGACCGCCCACGAGCTGCGTCACGGGGAGGCGGTGGCCATTGGCCTGGCGCTCGACGCGCGCTATTCGGCGCAGCTCGGCATGCTGCCGGCGGGTGGCGAGGACCGCGTGC
The DNA here is from genome assembly GCA_038236565.1 of Burkholderiales bacterium. Classification (GTDB taxonomy): domain Bacteria; phylum Pseudomonadota; class Gammaproteobacteria; order Burkholderiales; family Burkholderiaceae_C; genus Schlegelella_A. The sequence continues at coordinate 8,465 of JBBRZP010000003.1, forward strand.
ACGCGCTGCTCAAGCGGCTCGGATTCCACCTGTGGCACGCCGCGCTCGAGTCGCGCGACGCCCACGGCCACTGGCTGCTGCTGCGCGGCCTCGAGGAGTTCCGCGAGCATCTCGGCGGCGAGCTCACGATCACGCTGCTGCGCGACATCGGCGTCGGCGAAGAGGTGCACCAGATGGACTCGGACGAGATCCTGCGCGCGCTCGTCTGGCTGCGTCGGCGGGAGCAGGGCGGGTGAACCTCGGCGCCGGCGTCCACCTCACCTACTGCAGCAACATCCACCCGGGCGAGTCCTGGGCCGAGGTTCGCGTGAACCTCGATCGCCACGTCGTGGCGGTGCGCGACCGGCTGAAGCCCGAAGGCGACTTCGGCATCGGCCTGCGGCTCTCGGCGCGCGCGGCCGGGGAGCTCTCCGTGCCCGCCGTCCTGGCCGAATTCCGCGACTTCCTCCGCCGCCAGCGGATGTACGTCTTCACGATCAACGGCTTTCCCTACGGCACCTTCCACGGCACGCGCGTCAAGGAAGACGTCTACTTGCCCGACTGGCGCGACCCCGAGCGTCTGCGCTACACCGACCAGCTCGCCGACCTCCTCGTCGATCTGCTGCCCGATGCGCCGAGCGGCGAGCCTGCGATGGAGGGCAGCGTGAGCACCGTGCCCGGAGCGTTCAAGCCCGCGCTCGGCGGTCCCGAGGACGTAGCCCTGATGGTCGAGCACCTTCTGCGCCACGTCGCCCATCTCGTCGCGCTGCGATCGCGCACGGGCAAGCTCGTCGCGCTGGCACTGGAGCCCGAGCCGCACTGCTTCCTCGAAACCGTCGCCGAGGTCGTCGATTTCTTCGCGCAACATCTCCACGGCGCCGACGCGGCCCGGCGCACGATGGCGCTCACCGGCCTCGACCACCCGGCCGCGACCCGCGCGTTGCACGACCACCTCGGCGTGTGCCTCGACCTGTGCCATGCCGCGGTGGAGTTCGAGGACGCCGCCGACTGCATCCGGCGCCTCGACCGCGCCGGCATCGGCATCCACAAGATGCAGATCAGCGCCGGCCTGAGGCTGCCGGCGCTCGATCCCGAATCGCTGGCGGCGCTGAAGCGCTTCGACGATCCGGTCTACCTGCACCAGGTGGTGCAGCGGTGCGCCGACGGCATCGTGCGCTTCGCCGACCTGCCCGCGGCGCTGGCCTCGCTCGACGGCGTGGCCGGCGACCGCGAGTGGCGCGTGCACTTCCACGTCCCGATCTTCCTCGACCGCCTCGCGCCGTTCGCGTCGACGCAGTCGTTCGTCCGCGACGTGCTCGCCATCCATCGCGAGAAGGCGGTGTCGCCGCATCTCGAAGTCGAGACCTACACCTGGGACGTCCTGCCCGAGCCGTTTCGCAGCGGCAGCGTCGACGAGGCCGTCGCGCGCGAGCTGGCGTGGGTGCGCACGGAGCTCGGCGCATGAACCTCGGGCTCGCGCTGCGGCTGGGGCGGATCTCCAATCTGCCGACGGTCTGGACCAACGTCCTGGTCGGCGCCATGCTCGCCGGTGCGCAGCTCGCCGAGCCGCGCCTGCCGCTGCTGATGCTGGCGCTCTCGCTCTTCTACGTCGGCGGGATGTTCCTGAACGATGCCTTCGACCGCGACTTCGATGCCGAGCATCGGCCGGAGCGGCCGATCCCGTCGGGGCAGGTCTCGGCGCAGCAGGTCTTCTCGTTCGGCTTCGGCCTGCTCGTGCTCGGGATGGCGATCGTCGCCGTGGCCAGTCGCGGACCCGAGGGCGTTCCGGCGTGGCGCGCGCTCGCGGCGAGCGCGTCGCTGGCCGCGGCGATCGTGTTCTACGACGCCCACCACAAGGGCAACGCGCTGAGCCCGCTGGTCATGGGACTGTGCCGGGTGTTCGTCGTCCTGACGGCGGCCTTCAGCATCGTCGCCACGCTCCCGGCCGTGGTCGCGCTCGCGGCCGGCGCGCTGCTCTGCCACCTGATCGGGCTCACCTACATCGCCAAGCAGGAGCATCTGGACCGGATCGGCAGTCTCTGGCCGATCGGCTTCCTCGCCGTGCCGGTCGTCTACGGCGTGATGCTGGCCCTGTCGGCGCCGGCGACATGGCTGGTGCTCGCGCTCTACGTCGCCGTGCTCCTGTTCGCCCTGGCGCTCCTGCGCCGACGCGCGCGCGGCGACGTGCCGCGCGCCGTCGTGACGTTGATCGCGGGCATGTCGGTGCTCGACGCCGTCGTCCTGGCCGGCGCCGGCCAGGTCGTGCCGGCCGTTCTCGCCGTCGCCGGATTCGTGCTCACCCTGGCCTTGCAGCGCTGGGTGTCCGGCACCTGACATTGCCGGCACGGGCGGACAAATTGCCGCCCGCGACCCTCAATCTCGCGCGCCGGATGCCGACAACGAGGCGTACCCGAGCCTGCCCATGACCGTCGCCACCACCGCCCCGTCCGCCGTCGCCTCGCCTGCGCCGGGCGCGACTTCGCGCCTCGCCGACGCCGAAGCAGACGCACTGGTGCGCAGCATGGGCATCCCGCCGCGGCCGGCCACGCTGATCGACCTGCAGGCCGAGATCGGCAAGGAGGATCCTGACTTCCAGCGGGTGACGCGGCTGGTCGCCAGCGACGTCGCGCTCACCGCGGCGATGCTGCGCATCGTCAACTCGCCGGCCTACGGCCTCACGCGGCAATGCGACACCGTCGACCAGGCGGTCCGCATGATCGGCCTCAAGCAGATCGCGCAGATCGTCACCGGCGTCATGCTGAGGAAATCACTGCGCACTGACGGCCCGCAACTGACACGCTTCTGGGACGTGTCGGGCAAGCGCTCGTTCGCGCTCTCGCGCCTGGCGGTCGAGCTCGGCGGCGGGACGGTCGACGTCGACGTCGCACAGTCGTTCGGCCTCTTCTGCGACGTCGGCATCCCGCTTCTCATGCAGCGCTTCCCGGACTACGGCCTGACGCTGAAGGCTTGCAACGACGAGAAGGCGCGCCTCTTCACCGACGTCGAGCAGGAACGCCACAGCACCGACCACGGGCTCATCGGCTCGGTGATGGCGCGCAGCTGGGGAATCTCGAAGCACGTGTGCCAGGCGATCCGGCTCCATCACGACTACGGCGTGTTCCAGGACCCGGGCACGCCGGATCCGGTGTGCCGCCTGATCGCGATGGGCTTGATCGCCGAGCTCGCGATCCAGCGCTTCGCGCGCCTCAACGGCAGCACCGAATGGGACAAGGGCGGCCAGGCGGCGATGGGCTCGCTCGTCCTCAGCGACGCAGACGTCGAGGACTGGATTGAGCGGCTGCTCGAGTGGTTTGCGCAGGGAATCGTCTAGCGTCCGCGGTCGCTTGCCAGGATCATCCCTGCGCATAAGATTCCAGGTCGGCGCGCACCGGCGTCGCAGCGGAGGACACGACGATGCCCAATCTCCAGGACGCACTCTGGTTCAAGAGCCAGTTCCGGCCCGCGATCGAGCGCGCGGTCGCCGGCACCCCTCTCAACGTCGACATGATCACGGCCTTCGCGTGTCAGGAGACGGGCGAGATCTGGCCCGCGTTGCGACGCCAGGGGCTGCCGACCGCGCGCATCCTCGAGCTCTGCGTCGGCGACACCATCGATGCGTCGCCGACCGGAGGCGGCCGGCGCGCGTTTCCCAGGAACAAGGCCGAGCTGCTGACGGCGCCCGCCGGTCAGCGCATGTTCGAGGTCGCGCGTCGGGGCCTCGTCGACATGGCGAGCTACATCCCGGCCTACCGCGGCGCGGCTTCGCGACCCGACAAGTTCTGCCACGGCTTCGGCATCTTCCAGCTCGACCTGCAGTTCTTCAAGGTCGACCCGGCCTACTTCCTCGACAAGCGCTACGCCGACTTCGGCGCTGCGCTCGGCAAGTGCACGGGCGAGCTGCAGTCGGTGCTCAAGCGTCTGGGCTGGCAGACGAAGGCGTCGCTGACCGACCAGGAATGCGCCGCCATCGCCATCGCGTACAACACCGGCCGCTACGACCCGGCGAAGGGGCTGAAGCAGGGCTACTTCGACGGCTCGAAGTACTACGGCGAGAACTACTTCGCCTATCTGCAGATGGCGCGGAGCGCACAGGAGCCGGCGCCAGCGACGCGAGGCATGCCGCCAGGGCGCAAGAAGGCCAGGAAGGCGGTCGCGGAGAAGACGGTCGCGAAGAAGACGGTGTTTAAGAAGACGGCGGCCAAGAAAGCCGTCGCAAAGAAGTCCGTCGTCGCGAAGTGGACCGCAGCGAAAAAAGCGATCGCGAAGAAGGCTCCCGCGAAGAATGCCTCGGCAAAGAAGGCGGCGGCGAAGAAGGCGCCGGCCCGCCCGCGCGCGACGAAGAAGCCGTCGCGCCGCGCGTGAGCCGACGAGGTTTCAAGCCGCCGGCTTGCCCGTGCGCTCGATCCAGGCTTCGAACTTCTCCAGGAACGTCGCCATGAACTTTGCCGTGTCCGGCTTCTTGATCGCGCCCGCATCGTCGAACATGTCGCCGGCACCGCCGACGTAGGCCTCGGGCTGCGCCATCGTCGGCATGTTGAGGAACACCAGCGACTGGCGCAGGTGATGGTTGGCGCCGAAGCCGCCGATCGCGCCCGGCGACAGGCTGATCACCGCGGCGGGCTTGCCGTCCCAGGCGCTCTTGCCGTACGGACGCGAGGCGATGTCGATCGCGTTCTTGAGAACGCCGGGCACCGAGCGGTTGTATTCCGGGGTGACGAAGAGGACGGCGTCGACGCCCGCGATCGTCTGCTTGAACGCGGCCGACGGCGCCGGCGGCGCCGCGTCGTCGTCCTGGTTGTAGTGCGGCAGTGCGCCGATCTCGACGATCTCGAGCGCCATCGAGGGCGGCGCCATCGCCTTCAGCGCGAGCGCCATCTTGCGGTTGAACGAGCCTTTGCGCAGGCTGCCGACGATCACGGCGACGCGACGGGGAGTGGACATGGCGGTTGACCTTTCCGGGGAGGGGTGAACTTCGATCGCCGATGATGCCCCGAGTCCGACCCGGAGCACCGCCCCGACCATGAACAAGGCTTTCACCCGCGAGACCGACCACGAGCCCGACGAGGACGACGACATCGCCGCGCCAGCGCTGCCCGCGGGTGCGAAGAACTACATCACGGCCGCCGGCTTCAAGCGCCTGCGCGCCGAGCTGATGACGCTGCTCGACGACGAGCGCCCGAAGATCGTCGAGATCGTCTCCTGGGCGGCGAAGAACGGCGACCGCTCCGAGAACGGCGACTACCTCTACGGCAAGAAGCGGCTGCGCGAAATCGACCGGCGCATCCGCTTTCTCACCAAGCGGCTCGACATCGCCGAGGTCGTCGAGCCCTCGCTGCACCACGGCAACCCGCAGGTCTTCTTCGGCGCCACCGTGCGCTTCGAGAGCGACCGCGGCGAGGAGCGGACGATCCGCATCCTCGGCGTCGACGAGGCCGAGAGCGCGCGCGGCGAAGTGAGCTGGATCTCGCCGGTCGCCCGCGCCCTGCTGAAGGCGCGGGTCGGCGACGAGCTGAAGCTGGTGACGCCGCGCGGGCTGGAGACGATCGAGGTGCTCGACGTGAGCTATCCGGAGCCTGGCGACCCCGCCGGATGACGCGCTGCCTCAGGGCTTGACGCGGGCGACCCGAAGGACCGCCGGCGAGCGCTTGAGCGTACGCATGACGTCGGCGAGGTGCAGCCTGTCGCGCACGCTCAGCAGCAGCGTGAGCTCGGTGGTCTCGCTCGCCGGCTCGTTGCCCATGTCGATGTGCGTGATGTCGGCCTCGGCATGGCTCACCGCCGACGCGACCTGCGCCAGCACGCCCTTGCCGTTGCGCACGAGCAGCGCGACCGCCGTCTCGAACGGCCGCGTCGGCTGCTCGGCCCAGTCGACGTGCATCCAGCGCTCGCTGTCCCGCTCGAGCAGGCGCTTGCCGACGCTGCAGTCGGCGGTGTGCACCGTGAGGCCCTCGCCGCGGCCGAGATTGCCGACGATCGTGTCGCCGGGAATCGGCCTGCAGCACGGCGCGAGCTGCACCGACGCGCCCTCGCTGCCGTCGATCAGGATCAGGCCCTGCGACGGCGCCGAGTCGTCGACGGCGTAGCGGCCCATCGTCAGCGCCAGCGCGTCGGCGCGAACACCCCCTTCGGCGAGCAGCCGCGTCAGGCGCGTGGCGACGATGGTCGCGATCTTGCGGCCGAGGCCGATGTCGACGAAGAGGTCGTCGCGGCTCTTGTTGCCCGTCCAGCGCAGGAGCTGCTGCCAGACAAGCGCGCCCGGGCCGTCTTCCGCCGGCAAGGCGAGGCCTTCTGCACGCAGGGCCTGCGCGAGCATCTTCTCGCCGAGCCCCTGCGACTCCTCGAGCTCCATGTTCTTCAGGTAGTGCCTGATCTTCGAGCGCGCCCGGCCGGTGCAGACGAAGTTGAGCCACGCCGGGTTCGGCCGTGCGTTCGGCGCGCCGATGATCTCGACGACGTCGCCGCTCTTCAGCTCGGTGCGCAGCGGCACCGGCTCGCCGTTGACGTTGGCGGCGACGCAGTGCTCGCCGACGTCGGTATGGATCGCATACGCAAAATCGACCGGCGTCGCGCCGCGCGGCAGGGCGAGGATCTTCGAGCGCGGCGTGAACACGTAGACCGCGTCGGGGTAGAGATCGATCTTGACGTGTTCGAGGAACTCGCCCGCATCTCGCGTGTCGTCCTGGATGTCGATCAGCGATTGCAGCCAGAGCGCGCCGAGACGCTGCGCTTCCTGGCCGTGGGTGGCGCCGTCGTCGTATTCCTTGTAGAGCCAGTGCGCGGCGATGCCTTTCTCGGCGATCGCATGCATCTGCTCGGTGCGGATCTGGAACTCGACGGCCGTGCCGAGCGGGCTCACCAGCGTCGTGTGCAGCGACTGGTAGCCGTTGGCCTTCGGAATCGCGATGTAGTCCTTGAAGCGTCCCGGCACCGGCTTCATCACCTGGTGCAGCACGCCGAGCGCCATGTAGCATTCGGTCAGCGTGCCGACGACGACGCGAAAGCCGAAGATGTCGTTGACCTGCGCGAACGAGAGGTGCTTCTCGCGCATCTTGGTGTAGATCGAGTAGATCGTCTTCTCTCGGCCGAAGATCTGGGCCGTGATCTTGGCTTGCGCGAACGCCCTTTCGACATCCTTCTGAATGCGCTCGACGATGTCCCGGCGAAAGCCGCGCGCCTTGAGCACCGCCTTCGAGAGCGCGGCCTCGCGCCAAGGCTTCAGGTGCCTGAACGACAGCTCCTGCAACTCGCGGTAGGTCTGGTTGAGGCCGAGGCGGTGCGCGATCGGCGCGTAGATCTCGAGCGTCTCGGCGGCGATGCGCGTGCGCTTGGCGACGGCGACCGCGTCCATCGTGCGCATGTTGTGGAGCCGGTCGGCGAGCTTGACCAGGATGACGCGCACATCGCGCGTCATTGCCAGCAGCATCTTGCGGAACGACTCCGCCTGCGACTCCTCGCGCGTCGAGAAGCGGAGCTTGTCGAGCTTGGTGAGGCCATCGACGAGGTCGGCGGTCGGCGCGCCGAAGCGCTCGATCAGCTCGGCCTTGCTGATGCCGCAGTCCTCCATCGCGTCGTGCATCAGCGCAGCCATGATCGCCTGCGCGTCGAGCTTCCATTCGGCGCACAGGCCGGCGACGGCGATCGGATGCGTGATGTACGGCTCGCCGCTGTCGCGGAACTGGCCGAGGTGGGCCTCGTCGGCGAATCGGTACGCGTCGCGGACGCGACGGATGTCGGCGGCGTCGAGGTAGTCGAGCTTGACGGTGAGGGCGGCGAACGACGCGGCGGCCGCATCGCCTGGCGCCGGCGTGTGCGCGGGCGATGCGGGCGGTCGTTTTCGCGCAGCCGGCTTGGACGCGCCGGGCTCGGCGGTCGAAGAGCGCGCAGCCATGCCCGAATTTAGCGCGGATCGTGGCTCGCCACAGAAGGGGCGATACACGGCAACAACCCGAAACGGGCGACGCCGATGACGCGAGGGACCGCGCCAGCAGCGCGACGCTCGCCATGATGCCGGCCGAAGGGCCGGCGGAAGTCGCAGCCTAGACCGGAACCTTCTTCAGCATCTCGATGCCGATCTCGCCGGCGGCGATCTCGCGCAGTGCGGTGACGCCGGGCTTGTTCTTGGTTTCGACCTTGGGCGCGTGGCCCTGGCTCAGCATGCGGGCGCGGTACGTGGCCGCGAGCACAAGCTGGAACCGGTTCGGGATCTTGGTCAGGCAGTCTTCGACGGTGATGCGGGCCATGGGTTTACCGGTGTGCGAAAGGTGGAGAGGCGCCGTCTATGGGAGACCGAGTGCGGCGAAGATCGCGGGCCTTGCCCGCCGCAACGCGGCGTACTTGAGCCGCTGCGAATGAACGATCGCCTTCAGGTCGAAAAGGGCCGTCTCGAACAGGGCGTTAATTATAACGAAGTCGAACTGATCGGCCTTCGACACCTCGATGCGGGCATTGTCCATCCGGTGCGCGATCACGGCGGCGTCATCCTCGCCGCGACGCTCCAGACGCGACTGGAGCTCGTTCCAGCTCGGCGGAAGGATGAAGATCAGGACTGCGTTCGGGTAGAGCTTCTTGATCTGAAGCGCGCCTTGCCAGTCGATCTCGAGCAGCACGTCGTGGCCGCCCGTGATGCGTTCCTCGATCGCGCCGCGCGACGTGCCGTAGAGGTGACCGTGGACCTCGGCCCATTCGACGAACTGGCCATCGTCGATCATCGAGCGGAACGCCTCGTCGTCGACGAAGTGGTATTCGCGCCCCTGCTGGTCCTGGCCGCGCGGCTTCCTCGTCGTGTGCGAGATCGACAGCGTGAGGTGCGAATCGAGCTCGAGCAGCGCCTTGACGAGGCTCGACTTGCCGGTGCCGCTCGGCGCGGCGACGGCGTAGAGGTTGCCTGGGTAGTCCATGCCTCGACGCTAGCCGAACTACTCGATGTTCTGCACCTGCTCGCGCAGCTGCTCGATCGCGACCTTCATGTCGACCGAGATCGAGGTCATCTCGATCGAGGTCGACTTCGAGCCCAGCGTATTGGCCTCGCGCAAGAGCTCCTGGATGATGAACTCGAGGCGCTTGCCGATCTCGCCGCCCTTGTCGAGCAGGCGGGCGACCTCGTCGAGGTGCGAGCGCAGGCGGGCAAGCTCCTCGGCGACGTCGATGCGGATCGCGTAGGCCGCCGCTTCGTTCAGCGCCCGCTCCTCGATCGCTTCGCGCGAGACCGAGCTGGTGTCTGCCTTGGCGAGCGCTTCCTGCCAGCGGTCGAGGAAGCGCTGCTGCATGCGTGCCACGGCTGCCGGTACCAGTGGCTCGGCAGCGTCGGCGAGCGAGCGCAGATGGCCGACGCGTTCGCCCAGCACGGCGGCCAGCCGCTCACCCTCGCGGGCCCGTGCGACGGCGAGTCGCTCGACGCAGCGCTCGGCGGTCGCGAGCACGGCAGCCTCGGGTGGACGCTCTTCAGGCGTGCCGCGACACCACTGCAAGGCCTCGTGCACGGAGAGCGCGCGTGCCTGCGGCAGGTGGTCGCGGATCAGGCCGTCGATGCGCGCGAGATGGGCCAGCTGCTCGCCGCCCGGCTCGGGCACGGCGGTCTCGGCGGCTGCCGTGCCGGTCAGCCGCAGCTCGATCTTGCCGCGCTTGAAGCGCGCCGTGAGAAGGGCGCGCAAGGCCGGCTCGAGCGCGCGCCACTCGTCGGGCAGGCGCATGGCGATATCGAGAAATCGGCCGTTGACCGAGCGGATTTCGAAGCCGACCGCGGCTGCCGATGGCGCCGTCGCCGACGATGTTGCACGGCCTTCGTGCAATGCTGCCGGACGGGCGTCCGAAGGGCCTTCGGCGACATTGGCGTAGCCGGTCATGCTGTAAACTGGCACTCGCATTTGCTCCCGTTTTCCATCGATTATGTCAAAGCCAAAACCTGCCCCTTTGCCATCCGGCACCGTGGTGGGCGGCTACCAGGTCATCAAGAAATTGGCCGCCGGTGGATTCGGCGTGGTCTATCTCTGCGAGGACAGCGACAGGAAGCTCGTCGCCCTCAAGGAATACCTTCCTTCCTCGCTCGCCGAGCGCTCGCCGGGCGAGCTGACGCCCCGTGTCAAGCCCGAGAAGCAGCCGCTGTACAGGCTCGGCCTGAAGAGCTTTTTCGAAGAAGGCCGCTCGCTCGCCCAGATATCGCACACGAGCGTCGTCTCGGTGCTGAATTTCTTCCGCGAGAACGAAACCGTCTACATGGTGATGAATTACCTGCAGGGCGATACCCTGCAGGATTTCATCGTCACGGCACGCGACCTCAAACGTGACAAGGTATTTCGGGAATCGACGATTCGTTCGTTGTTCGACGAGATATTGCGCGGCCTGCGCATCGTCCACCAGCACAAGATGCTGCACTTGGACATCAAGCCGGCGAACATCTTCATCACCAACGAGAACAAGGCCGTCCTGCTCGACTTCGGTGCCGCCCGCGAGGTGCTCAGCAAGGAAGGCAACTTCATCCGGCCGATGTACACGCCCGGTTTCGCCGCGCCCGAGATGTACCGCCGCGATGGCACGCTCGGGCCCTGGACCGACATCTACGCCATCGGCGCCTGCATCTACGCCTGCATGCAGGGCTATCCGCCCAACGACGCGCCGCAGCGGATCGAGAAGGACCGCCTCGCGCTCTCGCTCTCGCGCCTGAGGAACGTCTACAGCGACAACCTGATCGAAGTGACCGAGTGGTGCATGTCTCTCGATCCGCTGTCGCGCCCGCAGAGCGTGTTCGCGCTGCAGAAGGAGCTGTCGCGCGAGACCGAGCGCCAGTACACCAAGCTCAGCTTCAGTGAACGCCTGAAGCTCCAGCTCGAAAACCTAACCGCCAGCGCGAAAGCCTGACCTTTCGCAATGCGCTTTTCCGTCTATCAGGTCAGCCGCAAGGGCGGCCGCGAGAAGAACGAAGACCGGATGGGCTATTGCTACACGCGAGACGCCGGCCTGTTCGCGCTCGCCGACGGCATGGGCGGACATCCGGAAGGCGAGGTCGCGTCGCAGCTCGCGCTGCAGACGCTGGCTGCAATGTTCCAGCGCGACTGCAAGCCGACCCTGCCGGATCCGCTCCGCTTCCTGCACGAGGCGATCGTCGCCGGCCATCACCAGCTGCTGCGCTACGCGACGCAGAAGGCGCTGATCGACACGCCGCGCACGACGATCGTGGCCTGCCTGATGCAGGGCAACGCCGCGTACTGGGCGCACTGCGGCGATTCGCGCCTCTACATGGTCCGTGGCGACAAGCTCATCGCCCGCACGCGCGATCACTCGTACTCCGAGCTGCAGCAGACGATGAGCCAGGTCGTGCCGATGGGCGACCGGTTCAACCGGAACGTCCTGTTCACCTGTCTCGGCAGTCCGGGCAAGCCTGTCGTCGACACTGTCGGGCCACTCCTGATGCAGGCGGGCGACCGTCTCCTGCTCTGTTCCGACGGCCTCTGGGGCACGGTCAGCGACAGCGAGATCACCGACCAGCTATCGTCGCTGCCGCTGTCCGACTCCGTGCCCGAGCTGGTCGAGCAGGCGCTCCGCAACGGCGGGCCGAAATGCGACAACGTCTCGGTGCTGGCGATGGAGTGGGAAGGCGTCGAGGGCGACAGCACGATGGGCATCCAGACGACGTCGCTGGGCGAAGCCGTGTTCGCGTCGACGATCCAGGCCAGCGTGCTCGGCACCGACGTCTCGCCCGACGAGCTCGACGACGCCGAGATCGAACGCTCGATCAAGGAAATCAACGAGGCGATCAAGCGCTCCTCGCAGCACAAGAAGGGCTGAGCACTTCGGTCGCTCGCCTCATGCGGCGACAATCGCGGCATGACATTCCAACGATTCCAAGACCGCGCGCACGACGCGCTGCGGCCCGTCTCCATCACGCGCGGCTACACGCGCCACGCCGAGGGCTCGGTGCTCGTCGCGTTCGGCGACACGAAGGTGCTCTGCACCGCATCGGTCGAGGAAAAGGTGCCGCCGCACAAGCGCGGCAGCGGCCAGGGCTGGCTGACGGCCGAGTACGGCATGCTGCCGCGCGCGACGCACACGCGCGGCGACCGCGAGGCGGCGCGCGGCAAGCAGAGCGGGCGCACGCAGGAGATCCAGCGCCTGATCGGCCGGTCGCTGCGCTGCGTCTTCGATCTCTCTGCGCTGGGCGAACGCACGATCTCTCTCGACTGCGACGTGCTGCAGGCCGACGGCGGCACGCGCACGGCTGCCATCACCGGTGCCTTCGTCGCGGCGCACGACGCCGTCTCGTGGCTCGTCGCGCAGGGCAAGCTCGCGCGCTCGCCGATCCGCGATTTCGTGGCCGCCGTCTCGGTCGGCATCGTCGACGGCACCCCGCTGCTCGACCTCGAGTACGTCGAGGACGCGGCCTGCGACACCGACATGAACGTCGTCATGACCGCCGCCGGCGGCTTCGTCGAGCTGCAGGGCACGGCCGAAGGCGCGACCTTCTCGCGCGCCGAGATGGACGTGCTCCTCGCGCTCGCGGGCAAGGGTATCGGCGAGCTCGTCGTCGCGCAGCGCGCGGCCTTGGCCGAGGACGCGTGAGACTGGTCCTCGCCTCGAACAACCCCGGCAAGCTCGCCGAGCTGCAGTCGTTGCTCGCCCCGCTCGCGATCGAGCTCGTCGCCCAGTCGGCGCTCGGTGTCGACGAGGCGGAGGAGCCGCACGTCACGTTCGTGGAGAACGCGCTGGCGAAGGCGCGCCACGCCGCCCGCGTCGCGGGCAGCGCGGCCATCGCCGACGACTCTGGCCTGTGCGTCGACGCGCTCGCTGGCGCGCCCGGCGTCGCGTCGGCGCACTTCGCTCCGATCGAGCGGCGGCCCGGCGACGATCGCGAAGCCCATCGCCGGCGCCAGGACCAGGCCAACAACGCGGCGCTGCTCGAGCACCTGCGCGGCCACCGCGACCGTCGCGCGCGCTTCGTCTCCACGCTCGTCGCGGTGCGCCGGCACGACGATCCCGAGCCGCTGGTCGCGGTCGGTCGCTGGTCGGGCGAGGTCCTCGAGTCGTCGCGCGGCAGCGGCGGCTTCGGCTACGACCCGCTCTTCTACCTGCCGACGTTCGGCCGCACGGTCGCAGAGCTCGACCGCGACACCAAGAACGACCTCAGCCATCGCGCCGAGGCGGCGCGCGCGATGCTCGAGCTGATGCGCGACGTGTGGGGCCTGCGCCACCCGGACTCGCGCAGCGCCAGCGGGCGCTAGCCGGCCGCGATGCGCACGACGGTGCCGATCGCCGCCGACGCGACGACTGTCGCATCGGATCCAGCCGAGCGGCTCGCCCGCCTGATGCGACCTGGCGCGCTGAGCTTGCCGGCGCTGCCTCCGCTGTCGCTGTACGTGCATCTGCCGTGGTGCATCAGGAAGTGCCCGTACTGCGACTTCAATTCGCACGCCGTGCGCGATGCCGACGCGGGCCCGCCCGAGCAGCGCTATGTGGACGCGCTCGTGCTCGACCTCGAGGCGTCGCTGCCCTTCGTCTGGGGCCGGCGCGTGCACACCGTCTTCATCGGCGGCGGCACGCCGAGCCTGTTCGCACCTGCGTCGATCGAGCGCCTGATCGCTGCGATCCGCGCCCGCCTGCCGCTCGAGCCGGGCTGCGAGATCACGCTCGAGGCCAATCCCGGAACCTTCGAGCGAGAGCGCTTCCACGCTTATGCCGCGGCCGGCGTCACGCGCCTCTCGCTCGGCGTGCAGAGCTTCGACGACGGCAAGCTTGCCGCGCTCGGCCGCGTCCACGACGCCGCGCAGGCCAGGGCGGCCGTCGCGGAGGCGCGAGACGCCTTCGAGACGTTCAACCTCGACCTCATGTACTCGCTGCCCGGTCAGACACTCGACGCGTGCGAGCGCGATGTCGACACCGCCTTGTCGTTCGCGCCGCCGCACCTGTCGATCTATCACCTGACGATCGAGCCGAACACCTACTTCGCGCGCTTTCCGCCGGCGCCGGTCGACGACGATCTCGCGGCCGCGATGCTCGACCGCATCGTCGAGCGTTCGCAGAGCGCGGGGCTCGGCCGCTACGAAGTCTCGGCGTTCGCGCGGCCAGGCCACCGCGCCCGCCACAACCTCAACTACTGGGAGTTCGGAGACTACCTCGGCATCGGCGCGGGCGCGCATGGCAAGCTCAGCTTTGCCCACCGCGTCGCGCGCCAGGTGCGCCTGCGCGACCCGTCGGCCTACATGACCGGAGCCGAGGCCGGCGCGGCGATCGCGAGCGAGACCGAGGTCGCGCGCGCCGACCTGCCGTTCGAGTTCATGCTGAATGCCTTGCGGTTGAAGGACGGCTTCGAGCTCGCGACCTTTCGCGAGCGCACCGGCCTGCCGATGTCGGCGATCGAAGCCCCGCTGGCCGAGGCAGAGCGACGCGGGCTCGCGCGCCGCGACCTGCAGCGCGTCGAGCCGACGGCGCTCGGTTTCGACTTCCTGAACGATCTGCAGCAGCTCTTCCTGCCGGCAGAGCGCTGAAGCGTCCGGCGAAGTCGTTGCGCGGATGTGCCAGCGCCGTGCATTCGACGCATTTGCCCGCTTTACGCCACGCATTTGAAGGCGTCAGCGCCGGACCCCGCTGCTAGACTGGATCGAAGCTCCACGCCGCATCAGTGCCCTCACCGATCGACCTCACATCCAGCGACCCTGCAGCGCTCAGTCTCGGCGGCGCGCTCCAGTTGTTGCAGCAGTCGGGTCATGTGATGCCGGACCGCAAGGCGTCCCCGACCGCATGGCTGCAGGCGGTGATCGACGGCCTGTGCGAGCTGTCGAGCCGCGATCCGCTCACGGGCCTGGCCAACCGTCGCCAGTTCGAGCTGCAGCTCGCGAGCGAGGTCGATCGCGTCGCCCGCGCCGGCGAGCCGGCGCTGGTGCTGATGATCGACATCGACCACTTCAAGAGCGTCAACGACGCCCACGGCCACCAGGCCGGCGACGTCGTGCTGAAGGCGGTCGCCAATGCGCTGCGCGACTGCATCCGGCCGATGGACACGGTCGCCCGCTTCGGCGGCGAAGAGTTCTCGATGATCCTGCCCAACTGCCCGCCGTCGTTCGGGATGATGGTGGCCGAGCGCATCCGCACCCATGTGCATTCGCGCGTCATCGGCATCGCGCCGGGGCAGAGCGTGTCGGTGAGCGTCTCGATCGGCGGTGCGTTCGCGCCGCAGTGGGTGCGCTCGTCGTCGCTGCTCTGGGTCGAGCGCGCCGACCAGCAGCTCTATCGCGCCAAGTCCGAAGGCCGCAACCGCGCCTGCCTCGAGCAGCCGATGGTGTCGCACGTCAGTGCAGAAGAAAAGGGCCTGCTCTTCGGCACCTCGCAGTTCCAGGAATTCGAATGACGAAGCGGGCATCGATCCTCGCAGTGACGAGCGGAAAGGGCGGCGTCGGCAAGACCTTCTTCTCCGCCAACCTCGCCGCCGCGCTCGCGCGCCGCGGCGAAAGCGTGCTGGTGCTCGACGCCGATCTCGGCCTGGCCAACCTCGATGTCGTGCTCAACCTGCAGCCGAAGATCACGCTGCACGACGTCTTCACCGGCACGGCGACGCTCGAGAGCGCGGTCCTCGCCGCGCCGGGCGGCTTCTCGGTGTTGCTCGCCGGCTCGGGGCTGGTCGAATATTCGCGCCTCACGCCGCAGGTGCGCGAGCAGCTGGTCGAGATCATCGACACGCTGGCGCCGCGCTTCGACCGCATCCTCATCGACACCGGTGCGGGCATCTCCGACGTCGTGCTCCACGCGATCTCGCTCGCCGACGACGTGCTCGTCATCGCCACGCCGGAGCCGACGTCGATGACCGACGCCTACGCCACGATCAAGCTGCTCGCGACGCAGCAGGAGCGTCGCGCGATCAGGCTCGTCGTCAACCAGGTGAGCGTGACCGGCGAGGGCCGCACGATCAGGAAGCAGCTGCAGCTCGTCGTCGATCGCTTCGTCGTGCCGCATCTCGACAATGGCAGCGGCGCCGCCGTGGCGCTCGAGCTCATGGGCGAGATTCCGACCGATCCGGCCGTGCGCGATGCCGTCAAGCGCCGCGGCCTGCTGCTCGAGATCACACCCGGCTCGCCGGCGGCCTCGGCCGTGATCGCGATCGCGACGCGCTTCGCCGGCGAGACGGCGATCGCCGCGGCGTCCGTCAAGGCCCAGGACCAGGCCGCTTCGCGCCTGGCCTGAGCAGCACCAGCAAGGCGCCGTGGCCGCCGTCGGCGGGTCGGGCGTGGGTGAAGGCGAGCACTTCGTTGCGCTGCACCAGCCATGACTTCACCTTGACCTTGAGCACAGGCTCCCGGCCCGGCGAGCCGAGACCCTTGCCGTGGACCACACGCACGCAGCGCAGGCCGTCGCGCGCGGCGTCGCGCAGGAACGTGTCGATGCGCTCGCGCGCCTGGTCGCGCCGGAGACCATGCAGGTCGATCTCGGCCTGCATCACCCAGACGCCGCGGCGGAGCTTCCTCACGACGTCGATGCCGATGCCGCTGCGCCGATAGGACAGCGCGTCGTCGGTGTCGAGCAGCGATTCCGCGTCGAAGCCGTCGGAGAGGGACTCGACCAGCGCCGCCGCCTCGTCGCGCTGGCGCTGACGGGCCACCGGCTCGGGCCGCGGCCTGGGCAGCGGCGGCGCCGCGCCCTTGCGCAGCGAGATCACCTGGCCGACGGTGCTCGCGAACAGGTCGCGCTCGCGCCGCTCGGCCGTCTCCCGCTCGGCGAGCTGCGCACGCTCGGCGCTGGCCGCGGCGTCGGCAACGCGGCGACGCTCGTGCAGCGCGGCGCGAATGCGCGTCAGCTCTGCGAGCGATCCAGCCTTGCCGGGCGCGCCGCTCACAGCAATCCCCGCTCGGCGAAGGAGACGACGGCCGCGCCGTGGCCGACGACGAGATGGTCGAGGACGCGCACGTCGACCAGCGCGAGCGCGGTCTTGAGCGTCTGCGTCAGGAACTCGTCCGAGCGCGACGGCTCGGCGAGACCCGACGGATGGTTGTGGGCGAGGATCACCGCCGCCGCGCCCAGCTCGAGCGCGCGCTTGACGACCTCGCGCGGATAGACGCTCGTCTGCGTCAGCGTGCCGCGAAACATCTCCTCGAGGCGCACGAGCCGGTTCTGGGCGTCGAGGAAGAGCACCGCGAAGACCTCGTGCTCGCGTCCGCCGAGCTGCAGATGCAGGTACTCCTTGACCTTGGCCGGCGCGTCGAACACCGGCCGGGCGTTGAGCTCGCTCGCCACCGAGCGGCGCGCGAGCTCGAGCACGGCGACCACTTCGGCGCGCTTGGCCGGGCCGAGCCCCTTGACGCGCTTGAGCTCGTCGGGCCCGGCGCGCAGCAGTCCGGCGAGGCCGCCGAAGGCGTCGAGGAGCTGCTGGGCGAGCTGCAGGACGCTCGTACCCTTCAGGCCGGTGCGCAGCAGCAGGGCGATCAGCTCGGCGTCGGCGAGGGCCTGCGGCCCGAGCGCGAGCAGCTTTTCGCGCGGTCGCGCCGAGGCGGGAATGTCCTTCAACATGGCGGGTCGGGTCGCAGGGCGGAGTCCGGCTCGTAAAATGCGACCTCAGTCTATTCCCTCGAAAGGCGCTCGCTTGAATCGCGTCGAGCCCGGCTCGTTCCTCACCTTGCACTACCGCCTGCGCGGCGACGACGGTGCGGCGTTCGTCGACACCTTCGCGACGCAGCCCGCGACGCTCTCGCTCGGCACGGGCGAGCTCGCGCCGGCGATGGAAGCGCGCCTCATCGGCATGGAGGCGGGCAGCGAGGGCTCGTTCGCGCTCGCCGCGGGCGAGGTGTTCGGCCAGCCGGATCCGGGCCTCGTCCAGCGCGTGAGCCGCGCGCTCCTCGCCAGGGAAGGCGACGCCGACGGCGACTATCAGGTCGGCGACGTCGTCCGCTTCCCGGGCCCCGAGGGCGGCACGATCGCCGGCATCGTGCGCAGCGTCGACGCCGACTCGCTCCTCTTCGACTTCAACCATCCGCTCGCCGGCCGTCCGCTGACCTTCGACGTGAAGCTGATCGGAGTTCTCCCCTCATGAGTCTCGAGGAAGTCCTCCTCGCCGAGCCGCGCGGCTTCTGCGCCGGTGTCGATCGCGCGATCGAGATCGTCGAGCGTGCGCTGCAGAAGTTCGGCGCGCCGATCTACGTGCGCCACGAGATCGTCCACAACACCTACGTCGTCGACGACCTCAAGAAGAAGGGCGCGATCTTCATCGAGGACCTCGACGACGTCCCCGCGGGCGCGACGCTCGTCTTCAGCGCTCACGGGGTGTCGCAGGCGATCCGCAAGGAAGCGGCGACGCGCGGCTTCACCGTGTTCGACGCGACCTGCCCGCTCGTGACCAAGGTCCACGTCGAGGTCGCCAAGCTGGCGCGCGACGGGTTCGAGTTCATCATGATCGGCCACAAGGGCCATCCGGAAGTCGAAGGCACGATGGGCCAGCTCGAGGGCGGCATCCATCTTGTCGAAGACGTCGAGGACGTCGACCGGCTCGTCCTGCCCGCGGGCCTGCGACTCGCGGTCGTCACCCAGACGACGCTGTCGGTCGACGACGCGGCCGAGATCCTCACCGCCGTGAAGCGGCGCTTCCCCGACGTCCGCACGCCCAAGCAGCAGGACATCTGCTACGCGACCCAGAACCGGCAGGACGCGGTCAAGGTGCTCGCGCCGGGCGTCGACGTGCTCGTCGTCGTCGGCAGTCCGAGCAGTTCGAACAGCAACCGTCTGCGCGAGCTCGCCGAGCGGCTCGGCGCCGATGCCTACATGGTCGACACCGCCGCCGACCTGAAGGCGGAGTGGTTCGTGGGCAAGCGCCGCGTGGGCGTCACCGCCGGCGCCTCGGCACCCGAGGTGCTGGTCGAGGCCGTCGTCGCGCGGCTGCGCGCGCTGGGCGCCGTGTCGGTCAGAAGCGTCGCGGGTACGCCGGAGCGCGTGCACTTCCCGTTGCCGATGGGTCTCGGCGACCGGGCGATGCGCGACGTGCCGAACTAGCGTCGAGGGTTCGGGCCGACACGCTATTTGCGCAGGCGCGGGTGGAAGACGATCGGCGCGACGCCGCCCGATACCGGTCCGGGCGCAGCGGTCTTCACCGCGGCAGCGGCTGACTTGTCGCAGCCGTCGCACGCGCAACCCGACGACGCAACGGCATATCGCGCCATCACCGAGGCGAGCGGTCGGGGCAGCGAGAGCTTGAGGAGCGCCACGGCGAGCACGCGCCGCGCCGACGCCGGCATCAGCGTCCAGACCGCGTACGTCGTGCAAGAGGCAACGACGGCGGCGACCACGAGCGTTTGAACGATCACGTCAGGCTCCGAGCGCGAGCGTCACGCGGTACGTGATGAACGACGCGATGTAGGCGAGGGCGAACAAGTAAGCGGCCATCGCCACCGGATAGCGCCACGAGTTGGTCTCGCGTTTGACGACCGCGAGGGTCGAGATGCATTGCGGCGCGAACACGTACCAGGCGAGCAGCGAGTACGCGGTGGCGAGCGACCAGCCCTTGGCGATGATCGGCGAGAGCGCGTCGGCGACGCCGCTGCCGGCGGCCGACATCGCGTAGACCGTGCCGAGCGCGCCGACCGCGACCTCGCGCGCGGCCAGGCCGGGCACGAGCGCGATCGAGATCTGCCAGTTGAAGCCGATCGGCGCGAACACGTGCTCGAGCGCGTGGCCGAGCATGCCGGCAATGCTGTACTGGATCGCAGGACCGGTGGCGCCAATTGGCGGCGCCGGAAAGCTCGACAGCGCCCACAGCACGACGGTGAGCGCGAAGATGATGCCGCCGACCCGGCGCAGGAAGATGCCGGCGCGCTCCCACAGGCCCAGGCCGAGGTTCCTCAGGTTGGGCATGCGGTACGGCGGCAGCTCGAGCATCAGCGGCTGGTAGCGGCGCTTGATCCAGACGCGCTTGAACACCCAGGCGACCGCCATCGCCGAGACGACGCCGGCGACGTAGAGACCGAAGAGAGTGAGGCCGCGCAGGTTGAACGGGCCGACGTCGGTGGCGGGAACGAACGCGCCGATGAGGAGCGCGTAGACGGGCAGCCGCGCCGAGCAGGTCATGAGCGGCGCGACCATGATCGTGGCGACGCGGTCCTTCCAGTTGGCGATCGTGCGCGTCGCCATGATCCCCGGGATCGCGCAGGCGAAGCTCGACAGCAGAGGGATGAAGGCGCGGCCCGAGAGGCCCACCTTTCCCATCAGGTTGTCGAGCAGGAAGGCGGCGCGCGGCAGGTAGCCCGAGTCTTCCAGCAGCAGGATGAAGAAGAAGAGGATCAGGATCTGCGGCAGGAACACGAGCACGCTGCCGGCGCCGGCGATGACGCCGTCGACGAGCAGGCTGCGCAGCGGCCCGTCGGCCATGTGGGTCGAGATCGCCTGGCCGAGCGAGGCGATCACCGCCTTGATCGCGTCCATCGGCACGTTGGCCCACGAGAACACGGCCTGGAACATCAGGAAGAGGACGACCGCGAGCAGCATCAGCCCCCAGACCGGATGCATGACCACCGCGTCGATCCGGTGATGAAAGCGCTTGACCGACGCCGCGCCCGGCGCGGCGATGGCGAGGATGCGACGCACTTCGCGCTGCAGGTCGGCCGACGACGGCGCGTCGCGCATCGCAGCATCGTCGGCGGCGCGCCCGGCGACGAGGGCCGCGCCCGGCGCGTCGGCGGCGGTGCTGCCGAGATGCGTCTCGAGCATTGCCAGCAATCCGGCATGGCCGTCGGAGCGCACCGCGACGGTCTCGACGACCGGGCAGCCGAGCTCGGCCGAGAGCTTGGCGACGTCGATCGCCAGGCCTTCGGCGCGCGCGACGTCGGCCATGTTGAGGGCGACGATGAGCGGACGGCCGAGCCGCGCCAGCTCGAGCACGAGGCGCAGGTTCATGCGCAGGTTGGTCGCGTCGACGACGGCGACGATCGCGTCGGGAGCGGCTTCGCCGTGGCGCCGGCCCTCGATCACCTCGAGCGTGATCTGCTCGTCGGGCGTCGCGGGGGTCAGGCTGTAGGCACCGGGCAGGTCGATGATCGACACGGCGCGGCCGTTGGCCAGGCGGGTCAGGCCGATCTTGCGCTCGACCGTGACGCCGGCGTAGTTCGCGACCTTCTGGCGCGCGCCGGTCAGGAGGTTGAAGAGGGCGGTCTTGCCGCAGTTCGGGTTGCCGACCAGCGCGACGCTCCAGAGCGGAGCGAGGTTCGGCGCGTTGAGGGCGTGGACCATGACCGCTCGCCTCAGCGATTCACCTCGATGCACTGCGCCTCGAGCAGGCGAAGGGCGAACATGGTCTCGCCGATCATCACCGCCAGCGGCTCGCGGCCGCCCGGGCCGCGCCTGAGCAGCTGCACCGGCTCGCCCGGCAGGAAGCCGAGCTCGCCGAGCCGGCGCAGGGCGACGGCGTCGATGTCGGGCGAGGCCGAGACGACGCGCGACACGGTGGCGCTGCTGCCATCGGCGAGTTGGTGCAGGAAGAGCGAGGCGACGGGGCTCACGGACATTGACGCTGTAACGCGCTCGGGGCGATGCACATGCGAATGAGATTCTCTCTCATTTGACACGCCTCTTGGCGAATGCGGCCATGACTTTGGCGTCGCCGGGCATGCCGGGGTTGACGGATCGCAAGAAAGTTCCGCGCGCGTGCCGGTTCCGCGCTTCGGCTGGCCGCCGGTCGAAGGCGACGAGCCACCGTCGCGGCGATGCCGAAAACGCTGTGCACCCAGGCGCGCGGGCGGGTCGCACCGGGGAAGGCGCGAAGCCTGAGGCGCGCGGCCCGACGGGCCGGTGCCTCCCTACAATCCGCGCTCCGTCATTGATCTCCGCGTCGCTGTGCGGCGCCGGCCTGCATGCTCGACATCACGCTCCTGCGCAAGGACCTCGCGCAGGTCATCGCCCGGCTCGAGACGCGCAAGTCGCCGCAGCCGTTCCTCGACGTCGCCCGCTTCGGCGCGCTCGAGGCCGAGCGCAAGTCGCTGCAGACCCGCACCGAGGAGCTGCAGGCCAGGCGCAACGCGCTCTCGCGCGAGATCGGCAAGCTCAAGGGCCAGGGCGGCGACGCCAGCGCCGCGATGGCCGACGTGGCCGGCATCGCCGACGAGCTCGCTCGCTCGGCCGAGCGGCTGGCCGCGATCCAGGCCGAGTTGCAGGAGCAGCTCATGGCGCTGCCCAACCTGCCCGACGCGAGCGTGCCGCTCGGCGCCGACGAGCACGCCAACGTCGAGGTGCGACGCTGGGGCGAGCCGCGTCGATTCGATTTCGTGGCGCGCGACCACGTCGACGTCGGCGCGCCGCTCGGCCTCGACTTCGACACCGGCGCGAAGCTTGCGGGCGCCCGCTTCTCGTTCCTGCGCGGCCCGGTGGCGCGGCTCCATCGGGCGCTCGCCCAGTTCATGCTCGACGTGCAGACCGAGGAGCACGGCTATGTCGAGTGCTACACGCCGTACATCGTCAACCGCGAGGTGCTCGAGGGCACGGGACAGCTGCCGAAGTTCAAGGACGACATGTTCTGGGTCTTTCGCGGCGGCGACGGCTCGGCCGCAGGCGACGACGCCGGCGAGGGTCGCGAGCAGTACCTGATCTCGACGTCGGAGATCTCGCTCACCAACAGCGTCCGTGGCGAGGTGCTCGCCGAGTCGGCCCTGCCGATCAAGCTCACGTCGCACACGCCGTGCTTCCGCTCGGAGGCCGGCAGCGCCGGCCGCGACACGCGCGGCATGATCCGCCAGCACCAGTTCGACAAGGTCGAGATTGTGCAGATCACGCATCCCGAGCGCAGCGCCGCGGCGCACGAGGAGATGGTCGGGCACGCCGAGGCGATCCTGCAGAAGCTCGAGCTGCCGTACCGCGTCGTCCTGCTCTCGACCGGCGACATGGGCTTCGGCGCGAGCAAGACCTTCGACCTCGAGGTCTGGGTGCCGGCGCAGAACATGTACCGCGAGATCAGCTCGGTCTCGAACTGCGACGCCTTCCAGGCGCGGCGCATGCAGACGCGGTTCAAGAACGCGCAGGGAAAGAACGAGTTCGTGCACACGCTGAACGGATCGGGTCTGGCAGTCGGCCGGACGCTGGTCGCGATCCTCGAGAACTGCCAGAACGCGGACGGCTCGGTGACGATCCCGGCGGTGCTGCGTCCCTATCTCGGCGGTCTGGCCGAGCTGCGGGCATGAGCGCTCGCGCACGCGAGATCGCGCGAACCCTCATGGCAGCACGCGACGAGGCGCGTGCGGTGCCGACGCCGGCCTCGGCCGACGCGTCGTTCGCGATGGCCGACGCGTACGACGTCGCCGACGAGATCCGGCGCTCGCGGATCGCCCGGGGCGAAGTGCCGCGCGGCTACAAGATCGGCTTCACCAACCGCGGCATCTGGGCGCGCTATGGCGTCTACGGGCCGATCTGGGGGCCGGTCTGGGACACGACGGTGGAGCGTGTCGACGACGCGGAGACGAGCGTCTCGCTCGCGCCCTTCGTCGAGCCGCGTCTCGAGCCCGAGATCATGTTCGGCTTTGCGCGATCGCCTTGCGCCGGAATGACGACGAGCGAGCTCGCGGCCTGCTGCGAGTGGGTCGCGCACGGCTACGAGATCGTCCACACCCACTTCGCCGGATGGACATTCACGGCCGCCGACTCGTTCGCCGATTTCGCGTTGCACGGGCGGCTCTTCGTCGGCCCGCGCGTGCCGATGGCCGCGTTCGGCGCGAGCGACGAGGTGCACGAGCAGCTCGCGGCGCTGCGCGTGACGCTCGTCTGCGATGGCAAGGATGTCGAAGAGGGGTGCGCCGACATCGTCCTCGACGGCCCGCTCAACGCGCTGCGTCTCTGGGTCGACGCCATGGCCGCGCAGCCGCAGGGCTGGCCGATCGCGGCTGGCGACATCGTCACCACTGGGACGATCACCGACGCGGCGCCGCTCGGGCCGGGCAAATGCTGGCAGACGCGACTGAGCGACCCGCGTTTCGCGGCCATGACGCTGCGCACGACCGCGTAGCGACGAGCGCGGTGGCGAGGCCCTAGAATCCCGCGCTCGGCACAGACCCGCCGAGCACCCGACGGGAGAGGTGGCAGAGTGGTCGAATGCGCCAGACTCGAAATCTGGTTTACGGTTCACCGTAACGTGGGTTCGAATCCCACCCTCTCCACCAATTTGACGTCCAAGCAGGTCTACGGACGTCTCATTCGCCCTCCGATTTCATAGGTAGAACGGCTGGCGTCTCGTCTAGCCAAGTTCTATCTCGTCCATCTCAACCTCAAGATTTATGGCGGGTGTGATGGCCGGCACCCATCTAGCGACCGACTCGACTACGACGGCTTGACAGTACGGCAGGAGGGAACGGAAAGATCTGGGCGGAGCTTTCGGAGTCGCAGATGCCACGCATTGCAAAACCGCTGAGCGCACTCGAGGTGAGACGGCTGACAGCGTCAGGCATGCACGCGGTGGGAACGATTCCTGGGCTCTATTTGCAGGTGCGGCCGCCACCTTCGACTTCGCGGACATGGGTCTTGCGAGTAAAGGTGGGAGCCCTGCTGGTCTGCGCGGATTGCTGCCTTCCGCTGCGCAGCAACCACCGGCTCGCGCCGGTGTTCACCAAACGCGTTTGCACACGGCCTCGACTCGGTGCCGCCATTCCGTTTCTGCTGCCGGACGACAGCAGTTACCAAGAGCGGACGGAGGCGACCACCCAGGCGTGGGCTGCTTCGACCCTTGCTCGGATCGGAAGCTCGTCGGCGTTACTTCTCGGGATGTTGATCGCCAACGCGGCGACGTGCTCGCACGAGACGCGTCGCTCGGCGTCCAATCAGACCAAGCCCGATCAGCATCAGCGCCACGGAGGACGGCTCTGGAATCGGAGTCGTCGTGGCGAAGTTCAGGTAATCGGACCCTGAAGCGGAATTGAGAACGAAGGTCGTCACTGCGTCGTGATTGCCGTCGAAGAGGTCCACGCCCGTCAGTCTTGCAGTGGTTCCGAATTGGGTGTCCGAAGTGCCGTAAGCCCAGGCCAGCAGTCCGACCTTGAGATCGAATGCAGCGCCCCACGTCATGGGCAGCTCGAATGTGAGGAAGTCGCTGCCGCCCCTCAGACTTCCCGGCGCGTTGACCCAGCCCGCGGGCGGTGGGTTGCCGCTGATGGTGCCCAGACTGCCGCGCCGCACCGTTGCATTGAACACGCCAATGTTCGGGCCGATACCTTGCTGAACGCTGAGCGCTGCGAAGGTGTCGCCGAAAAAGAACGGCGCAGGCGCGCCAAGGGCAGCGAGCGACCCGTCGATGTGGAATTGATAGCGCACGAAGCCGCCACTGCCGCTCGGAACGACGCCGCTCACGGCGGTGATCTGATCGCTGAAGGTCGCTATACCGAGCGAAGAGAACAGTGCGACTCCGTTGGCCGTCAGGCCGACCAAGTTGGCGTGCGCCGTCGCGCCGAGCGATCCGAAAGATGCAAGCGCGCTGGCGGTGCCGTCGAACTTGATTTTGGGGTCGGCGAAATCGACGCCGACCGGACCGACCGAAGCCGAGTTGACGATCGGCCCGACCACACTCTTCACCGTGGTGATCGATCCGCTGTAACCGCAGGCGGCGATGCCGGCAAGGTCGACGACCGGGAGCGAGAAGGTAAAGAACCCCATCTCGGCAGGGGCGCCAATACTCCCACATGCGCCGCCGACCCCTCCTCTGCCCCCCACTGCGCCAGCGATCGCTTCAAGCGCAGGCTGGGCGTGAGCCGAGCCAGCAAAGGCTGCGGCAAGAGTCAACGCGACGGCGCGAAACGGAAGAAGGACTGCCATGGGTTCGCTCCCAATTTGAAGAGGCGCCGGGCTCGCCCGAAATCTTGCTTCCGCTGCTGCCGCCAGCTCAGCATTAGGAATGCTTCTCCCCGGGGAGCGGCGAGTATGCGCCAAACCGAAAGTCATGGCCGCCTAGGCGATGCAAGTCTGGTCGGTGAGAGCGTCAGCTTCGGCACAACCCTTTCGGCACCCAGTCGTGCTCAGGAGTCGTCGGCGGCTGGCTCGAATCGTGAAGGATGAGCACCAGCGCGCGCCGGGTCTCGGTGCCGGTGGCCGTCAAATGCATGGGCGGGCCACCCGGCACGATGACCTGCGCACCCCCCGCACGGCCGACCTGCTTGCCGCCGGGGGTCTCCAGGCAAGTTTCGCCAGTCAACGTGTACCAGGCCTCGGGGCCCGAGTGTCGATGCGCCGGCGCCGTCATGCCCGGCGCGAAGATGGCTTCCATGTACTGCGCGGCGTAGCGCGCGTCTGCCTTCACCGGGAGTGGACCGATCTCGGCCACGCGCGCACCCCCTGGCGCACGCCATCCCGCCACCTCGATGGTGAGGAGCCAGACTTTCCCGAGCGACTCCACGACGGTTCCGCGCGGGCTCTTCGCGGCTTCCGACCCGGCGCGCGTGGCATAGGTGTCGAGGTGCCAGAACACGGGCAGTTGCGATAACTGCCCGAGCGAGGCGCTGGCCGTGATCCAGCAGCCGATCTCTTCGGTGCGCTGACTCACCGGCTTGCAGATCTGCGCCTGCACGTCCAGGTTGGCGCAAAGCGTCATCACGACGCACAGCACGCACGATGACAATGGGTTCTTCATCGCGATTCCTCGACGCAGCCATGAACGAGGCCACTTTAGGGACTGCGAGCACCGGGCGGAATAAGCCGGCGTGCACACCTTGCATTAACCAATCGTTAACGAACAATGCCTTCCGACGAGAGGGTCGATGGACAAACTACGCGCGTTGGGCTACTTCGTCGCGTGTGCCGAGGAGGGCAGCTTTGCGGGCGCTGCGCGCCGGCTCGAGCGGAGCGTGCCCGCGGTGCAGAAGCTGGTTTCAGTTCTCGAGCGGCAGCTGCGCGCTCGCCTGTTCGAGCGAAGCGTTCGCGGCGTGATGCTCACCGCCAGCGGCCAGAACTACCTCGAGGCCTGTCGTCCACTGCTGGCCGAGTTGGCGGTTGTCGATGACACGTTGCGTCGATCGGCACACCGACCCACCGGCACGCTGGTGATTGCGGCGCACTCGCAGCTGGCGCAGCACCTCCTGGTGCCGGCGCTGCCGCAGTTCCATGCGCGCTACCCCGACATCCAGGTCGATGTGCGGGTGATCCACCGCCTGACTGATGCTGACGCACAGATGGCCGACGTCTTTGTGCTGCACGGATGGCCCGAAGCGAACGACCTCGTGCACCGGCAGCTCGGTCATACCAAGGCGCTGGTTGTCGGAGCGCCCGCCTACTGGGCCTCACGTGGCATCCCCGGGCATCCACGCGAGCTGGCGCAGCACACCTGCTTGCTGATGCGCAACCCCGCCGGCATCGTGATCGATCTGTGGGAGTTCGAGCACAGCGCCGAGAAGGTCGCAGTCAAAGTGAGCGGCTGGTTGTGCAGCAACGGGCGCGAAGTGGTCCTCGATGGCGCGCTCGCCGGCGAGGGCATTGCGCGCCTCAATCACCTGACCACGCGCTCGCACCTGCAGGCCGGGCGCCTGCAACCGGTGCTGCTGGACTGGGAGGTGCAAGGCGGCCCGCCCGTGAACGTGCTGTACCGCCCGAACCAACGGCGCACGCCGCGCGTTCGGTTGTTCCTGGACTTCGTCACGACCCTTCTGCGCGACATCGAGGCCGAAGGTCACACGAGCGCCGCACGCCCGCACTGGCACCGGCCAGGCTACGGCCGGGCCTCGTCGGTGCATCGGCGCACGAGCGCAGCGGACACTCGAATCGGAAATCGCCGGGACTCCTGATCATCGCTTCGGGACCCGTGGGCGGAGACCTCTTCGCGCGCGATGTCGCCGGCAACTGATCGCACGCCGCCAAAGCGATCCCGTCGCGAGGCGAAAAGACCCATCTTTGCGCCGCGGTGTCGCCTGCGGACCGGCACGGGTCGGGTGCGTGAGTTCGCTGGCCGGAGCAGCAGACATTCGACCGGCCGACCACGCGGGACGGCGCCAACCTCTTCCGCGTATGCCTGCAGTTCACCTCAGACCAGACATTGAGGTTACCAGCGCCTTTGGCGCCGCGAAGACCGGTATGTGTTGTGGCCGAGACCGTGAATACGGAGGTCGAGGTCGACCAACCGGAACCGCTGTATTCTGCCGAAAAACTCGGTTTTGGCGGGGACTCCCGGGCAATTCGGGCCTAGGGAGCCGTCGATCATTTCGCTGTATCCCGCGGGATCAGTTCCGACGTTAATCTCGCGCCCGCCGACTCGGCCGATTTGTGGCATCGTGTATGTCGGAAGACGTTGACACTTCTGCACATACGCCTCAACTGACACAGACACCGATGAACTCACGCCGCGATTTCATTCGCCTCGCTGCACTGTCGGGCGCGGCGCTCGCCACCCGCGGCGCCCTCGCCGCCGATGCCCCGGTCCTCGACGAGAAGGATCCGCAGGCCGTCGCGCTCGGCTACGTCGCCGACGCCACCAAGGTGCCCAAGGCGAAGTATCCGAACTACGCCGCGGGCCAGGTCTGCTCGAACTGCCAGTTCTATCAAGGCAAGGCCGGCGCCGCGACCGGACCGTGCCCGCTCTACGGCGGCAAGCAGGTCCACGCCAAGGGCTGGTGCAGCGCCTACGCCAAGAAGGCGACGTGAGCCAGCGGCCCGGCGCGCGCTCGTCGGCGCCCGGCCTTCGATGAGGCTCGCGTTTCCGTTCTCGGCCATCGTCGGCCAGGACGAGATGAAGATGGCGATCCTGATCGCCGCCGTCGATCCGAGCGTCGGCGGCGTGCTCGTCTTCGGCGATCGCGGCACCGGCAAGTCGACGGCCGTGCGATCGCTCGCCGCGCTCCTGCCGAAGATGCGCGTCGTCGTCGGCTGTCCGTACGGATGCGATCCTGCGGCGGTCGGCCAGGCCTGCGACGTGTGCCGCGAGCGCAGCGCAGGAAAGTCCGCCACGACGACAGCGCCGAAGTCGGCGATGGCGCCGGTGCCGGTCGTCGACTTGCCGCTCGGCGCGACCGAGGACCGCGTCGTCGGCGCCCTCGACCTCGAACGCGCGCTCTCGCACGGCGTGAAGGCCTTCGAGCCCGGACTCCTCGCGCGCGCCAACCGCGGCTTCCTGTACGTCGACGAGGTCAACCTCCTCGAGGATCATCTCGTCGACCTGCTGATCGACGTCGCCGCGTCGGGCGAGAACGTGGTCGAGCGCGAGGGCCTGAGCGTTCGCCATCCGGCGCGCTTCGTGCTGGTCGGCAGCGGCAATCCGGAGGAGGGCGAGCTGCGGCCGCAGCTGCTCGACCGCTTCGGTCTCTCCGTCGAGGTGACAACACCGCAGGACCTGCCGTCGCGGATCGAGGTCGTCAAGCGGCGCGAAGCGTTCGAGCGCGACGCCGATGCTTTCATCGAGCGCTGGCGCAAGGACGACGAGCGCCTGCGCCGCCGCATCGTCGCGGCGCGGGCGCGCGTCGCCTCGATCGTCGTCGCCGATGCGATGCTCGAGCGCGCCGCCAGGCTGTGCATGAGCCTCGGCACCGACGGCCTGCGCGGCGAGCTGACGCTGATGCGGGCCGCGCGCGCCGTCGCGGCGCTCGATGGCGACGCCGAGGTCGGCGATGCGCATCTGAAGCGCGTCGCCGCGCCGGCGCTGCGCCATCGCCTGCGCAGGAATCCGCTCGATGATGCCGGCTCGACGGTGCGCGTCGAGCGAGCCGTCGCCGAGCTCTTCGCGGCCTGAGGCGCCGAGGTGCGCGTGCCTGGCGCCGCTGCATCGGACCGCGCCGAGGCCGCGTCGACGACGGGCCTCGCCGACGCCTGGCGCGCGGCGCAGCTGTTCGCCATCGACCCGGCGCTCGTCGGCGGCATCGTCGTGCAGGCCGCGGCCGGGCCGGTGCGCGATCGCTGGCTCGCCGATCTGCGCGCGTTGCAGTCGCCCGCGACGCCGTGGCGCGCGGTCCCGTTGCACGTCGACCTCGACAGGCTGATCGGCGGTATCGACCTCACGGCGACCTTGCAGCTCGGCCGACCCGTGGCGCAGCGCGGCCTGCTCGCCGAAGCCGACGGCGGCGCGGTGCTGCTCTCGATGGCCGAGCGCGTCAGCGCATCGACTGCGGCGCATCTCGCCGCGGCGCTCGACGCAGGCGAGGTGGCGTGCGCGCGGCACGGCGTCGAGACGCGGTCGCCGGCGCGCTTCGGCGTCGTCGCGCTCGACGAAGGCGGCGCCGACGAGGAGCGCATGAGCGTTGCGCTGCGCGATCGCCTCGCGTTCCACGTCGATCTGCGCGAGGTCGCTTCGCGCGAGCTCGCGTCGCTGCCCGAAGCGCCGTCGCGCGCAGAGATCGCCGCCGCAGCAGAGCGCCTGCCCGACGTATCGATCGACGACGAGATCGTCGACGCGCTCTGTGCTGCCGCCGGCGCGCTCGGCGTCGACTCGATCCGGGCATCGCTGCTGGCAGTGCGCGCGGCACGGCTGGCCGCGTCGCTCGCCGGCCGCGTCACGGTCGACCGCGACGACGCAGCGCTCGCTGCGCGTCTGGTGCTCGCGTCCCGCGCGACGCGTCTGCCTGCACCGAGCGAGGAAAGCGTCGAGCCGCATGACGATGAGAGCGTGGACGCTGAAGCCGACACCGAATCCGAGGTCGACGAGGACAGCACTGATCGGCAGCGCGACGACAAGGCCGCGAACGAGCCGAGCGCCGACGACCCGCCCGTCGACGACGTCGAATCGTCGCTCGACGAGATCGTGCTGGCCGCCGCCGCATCGTCCATTCCCGCCGGCCTCCTGGCGCGCCTGCAACCCGGCGCCGCCACCGCATCGCGAGGCGCCTCGGGCCGCGTCGGCGCGCTGCGCGCCGGCGTGCGCCGCGGCCGGCCGACCGGAGTCCGGCGCGCGCGGCCGCACGGCGGCGCACGGCTCGACCTCATCGCCACGCTGCGCGCCGCCGCGCCTTGGCAGCGCGTTCGCGGCCGCGAGAGCGGCAACGCGAACGGAGTCGGCGCAGGACCCGTCCGTATCCGCAGCGAAGACTTTCACGTCGGCCGGTTCCAGGAGCGCGCCCGCACGACGACGATCTTCGCGGTCGACGCCTCGGGCTCGTCGGCGCTGCACCGACTTGCCGAAGCCAAGGGCGCCGTCGAATTGCTGCTCGCGGACTGCTACGTGCGCCGCGACAGCGTCGCGGTGTTCGGCTTTCGTGGCCGATCCGCCGAGCTCCTGCTGGCGCCGACGCGATCGCTGGCGCGCGCCAAGCGCTCGCTCGCCGAGCTGGCCGGTGGCGGCGGCACGCCGCTCGCCGACGGCATCGATGCCGCCTGCGCGCTGGCCGTCGAGGTTCGCCGACGCGGCGACACGCCGGTGGTCGTCGTCCTGAGCGACGGCCGCGCCAACATCGCCCGCGACGGCAATCCAGGGCGCCAGCGCGCCGAGGCCGACGCACTGACCGCGGCACGGCGCCTGCGCGACGAAGGCCTGACGGCGCTCTTCATCGACACCTCGCCGCAGCCGCATCCGCTCGCGCGCGAGATCGCCGCGACGATGCGTGCGGAGTACGTGCCGCTGCCGCACGCCGGGGCCGCGACCTTGTCGCACGCGGTGCGCTCGGTCGTCGCGCCGCGCGACCGCCGGCGCTAGGAGGAGCGCCATGCCGGCGGGACTCGACTGGCCGCGCGACGGCGCCGACTGGCCGAACCGCGAGGCCAGCCGCTTCGTGGAGGCGGGCGGCGTCGCCTGGCACGTGCAGACGATGGGCGAGGGCCCCGCGCTTCTGCTCGTGCACGGCACCGGCGCGTCGACGCACTCGTGGCGCGACGTGATGCCGCTCCTGGCGCAGCATTTCACCGTGATCGCGCCGGACCTTCCCGGCCACGGCTTCACGTCGCGGGCGCGCGCGGACGGCATGTCGCTCGCGGGAATGAGCCGGCTCGTTGGCGATCTGCTGGGCACGCTCGGCGTGCGGCCGGAGCTGGCGGTCGGCCATTCGGCGGGGGCGGCGATCCTCGCGCGGATGGCGCTCGACCAGCGCTTCGCGCCGCGCGCGATCGTCAGTCTCAACGGCGCATTCCTGCCGTTCGCGGGCGTGCTGCGGATCTTTTCGCCGGCCGCGAAATTCCTCGCCTCGACCTCGATCGCGGCGCGCGTGGCCGCCATGCGTGCGCGCGATCCGACGGCCGTCGAACGCCTGCTCGAGTCGACCGGATCGTCGATCGATGCGCGCGGCCGCGCGCTCTACGCGCGCCTCGTGCGCAGCCCGGGCCACGTCGCCGGCGCGCTGGCGATGATGGCGAGTTGGAACCTCGACGCGATGCCGTCGCAGCTGCGACGTCTCGACGTTCCGATGCTCCTGATCGCCGGCGCCAACGACCGCACGATCGCACCGGAGCAAGCCGACCGCGTCGCCGCGCTGCTGCCGCACGGCCGCGTCGAGCGGCTCGCCGGCCTCGGCCACCTCGCGCACGAGGAGCGTCCCGCGCTCGCGTGCGAGCGCATCGTCGCGTTCTTCGGCACGTCGTCAGGCCGGAGCTGAATCGCCGAGCAGTGCGGCGTCGTGCGCGCGCAGGTAAGGCGCCGCGTGCTCAAGCACGGCGTAGCGGAAGGCTTCGGCCGCGGGCGACAGCACCTTGGCGAGCAGATGCACGAGATGCCAGGTCTTGACGACGGGCGTGCCTTCGACGTCGAGCCGCGCGATCAGGCCGCTCTGCAGCTCGAGGCCGAGCGTGTGCAGCGACAGGAAGCTGAGGCCGAGGCCGGCCATCACCGCCTGCTTGATCGTCTCGTTGCTCGACATCTCCATCGCGATCCGCGGCGTGAAGGTGTGCGCCTCGAAGAAGTCCTGCAACGCCTTGCGCGTGCCCGAGCCGCGCTCGCGCACGAGGAATGACTCGTTCGCCAGGCGCTCGACCGGCACCGCCTCGCCGCCGAGCAGCGGATGTCCGGGCGGCGCGACGAACACGAACGGATGGGCGGCGAAGGGCTCGCTGCGCGTCGCCATCTCCTTGGGCGGCCGGCCCATCACGGCGAGGTCGATCTCGCCTTCGCGCATGAGCACGAGCAGCTGCTCGCGGTTGCCGCTGACGTGCAGCCGCACCTCGACACGCGGATGCTCCTGGCAGAACTGCGAGAGCAGGCGCGGCACGAAGTACTTCGCGGTGCTCACGAGGCCGACGTTGAGGACGCCGCCCTCCACCTTGCGCAGCCGCGCCATCGCGTCCTCGGCGTCCTTCACGGTCGCGAGCAGGCGCTTGGCGTAGACCAGGAAGTACTCGCCGGTGCTCGTCAGCGAGACGGTGCGGCCACGCCGGTCGAAGAGCGGCATGCCGACGCTCGCCTCGAGCTCCTTCACCTGCATCGTCACCGCGGGAGGCGTCAGGTGCAGGGCTTCGGCGGCGCGCACGAAGCTCAGCTTGCGCGCGACCTCCGCGAACACCCTGAGCTGCCGGAATGTCACGTTTTTCATTCAGCGATTCTGAATCGAAGCCGAAGCAAGTTTGAATTTACCAGCTCGCGAGGCCTTCCTACAGTCGGCCGACCGAAGCGCAGCAAAGAAGGACGCCGTGAACAAACCCGTCGACGACGCCGTCATCACCGACGCCAAGAAGCGCTACGCCGCCGGCGTCCTGAAGTACAAGCAGATGGGCTACTGGCAGCCCGACTACGAGCCGAAGGAGACCGACGTGATCGCGCTCTTCCGGATCACGCCGCAGGACGGCGTCGATGCCGAGGAATGCGCGGCGGCCGTCGCCGGCGAGTCGTCGACCGCGACCTGGACGGTGGTGTGGACCGATCGCCTCACCGCCTGCGAGCTCTACCGCGCCAAGGCGTACCGCGTCGATGCCGTGCCCAACACCGGCGTCGGCACCAGGACCGAGGCCCAGTATTTCGCCTGGATCGCGTACGACCTCGACCTCTTCGAAGGCGGCTCGATCGCCAACCTGACGGCCTCGATCATCGGCAACGTCTTCGGCTTCAAGGCGGTGAAGGCGCTGCGTCTCGAGGACATGCGGATCCCGGTCGCGTACCTGAAGACCTTCCAGGGGCCGGCGACCGGCATCGTTGTCGAGCGCGAGCGGCTCGACAAGTTCGGCCGTCCGCTGCTCGGCGCGACGACCAAGCCGAAGCTCGGCCTCTCCGGTCGCAACTACGGCCGCGTCGTCTACGAGGGCCTGAAAGGCGGCCTCGACTTCATGAAGGACGACGAGAACATCAACTCGCAGGCCTTCATGCACTGGCGCGACCGCTTCCTCTACTGCATGGAAGCGGTGAACAAGGCGAGCGCGGCGACGGGCGAGGTGAAGGGCCACTACCTGAACGTCACCGCCGGCACGATGGAAGACATGTACGAGCGCGCCGACTTCGCGAAGTCGCTCGGCAGCGCGATCATCATGATCGACCTCGTGATCGGCTACACCGCGATCCAGTCGATGGCCAAATGGGCGCGCCGGAACGACATGATCCTGCATCTGCACCGGGCCGGGAACTCGACGTATTCGCGCCAGAAGAACCACGGCATGAACTTTCGCGTCATCTGCAAGTGGATGCGGATGGCCGGCGTCGACCACATCCATGCCGGCACGGTCGTCGGCAAGCTCGAAGGCGATCCGCACATGATCGCGGGCTTCTACGACACGCTGCGCGAGACGCGCACGGTGCAGAACCTCGAGCACGGCCTCTTCTTCGACCAGGACTGGGCGTCGCTGCTGAAGGTGATGCCGGTCGCGTCGGGCGGCATCCACGCCGGCCAGATGCACCAGCTCATCCACTACCTCGGCGAAGACGTCGTGCTCCAGTTCGGCGGCGGCACGATCGGCCATCCGCAGGGCATCCAGGCCGGCGCGACGGCGAACCGCGTCGCCCTCGAAGCCATGATCCTCGCCCGCAACGAAGGCAAGGACATCTGGAACGAAGGCCCGCAGATCCTGCAGGACGCGGCGCGCTGGTGCACGCCGCTCAAGCAGGCGCTCGACACCTGGGGCGAGGTGAGCTTCAACTACGAGTCGACCGACACCGCCGACTTCGCCCCCACCGCCACCGTCTCGGCCTGACCGACTTCGACTCCAAGGACACGCCATGATGACCAACCCGGGCCAGCGCCTGACCCAAGGCCAGTTCTCGTTCCTCCCCGACCTCACCGACGGGCAGATCGCCGCGCAGGTCCAGTACGCACTCGACCGCGGCTGGGCCGTCGGGATCGAGTACACCGATGACCCGCATCCCAGGAACACGTATTGGGAGATGTTCGGCAATCCGATGTTCGACATGCGCGACGCTGCCGGCGCGCTGCAGCAGATCAACGAGTGCCGCAAGACCTTCGCCAACCACTACGTGCGCGTCACCGCCTTCGATGCGACGCGCGGCTGGGAGACGCCGCGCATGTCGTACCTGGTCAACCGGCCGAAGCGCGAACCCGGCTTCGGCCTGGCGCGCACCGAGATGGATGGCCGCAACATCCGCTACCGCATCTCGTCGTACGCCACCGATCGCCCCGAAGGCGAGCGCTACGACTGAGCGGCGGAACGATGAACGCAACGCGCACAGTCGCCGAGGTGCTGGCCGAGAGCCAGGTCGAGGCGATCCTCGACGAGCTCGACCGCGACCTCGTCGGCCTCGCGCCGGTGAAGACGCGGATCCGCGACATCGCCGCGCTGCTGGTCATCGACAAGCTGCGCGCCGACGTCGGCCTCACGGCCGAGAACCCGTCGCTGCACATGAGCTTCACCGGCAACCCCGGCACCGGCAAGACGACGGTCGCGATGCGGATGGCGAAGATCCTGCACGGACTCGGCTACGTGAGGAAAGGCCACCTCGTCGCCGTGACGCGCGACGATCTCGTCGGCCAGTACATCGGCCACACGGCGCCGAAGACGCGCGAGGTGCTCAAGCGCGCGATGGGCGGCGTGCTCTTCATCGACGAGGCGTACTACCTCTATCGCCCGGAGAACGAGCGCGACTACGGCCAGGAGGCGATCGAGATCCTGCTCCAGACGATGGAGAACCAGCGCGACGACCTGGTCGTGATCTTCGCCGGCTACGCCTCGCGCATGGACACCTTCTACAAGTCGAACCCGGGCCTCAGCTCGCGCGTCGCCCATCATCTGGAGTTTCCCGACTACGACGAGGGCGAGCTGCTGCAGATCGCCGACCGCATGCTCGAGGAACGCAGCTACCGCTTCGACAACGGCGCGCGCGACACCTTCGGCGAATACCTGCATCGGCGGCTGCGCCAGCCGCATTTCGCGAACGCGCGTAGCGTCCGCAACGCGCTCGACCGCGCCCGCCTGCGCCAGGCGAGCCGGCTCTTCGCCGAGCGCGACCGTGCCCTGACGCGCGAGGATCTGACGACGATCGCGGTCGAGGACATCCGGGCGAGCCGGCTCTTCGCCGACGCTCCGGCGGCAGCGGCGGCGGCCGCACCGCCCGGACCTGCGGCGCACGCGCAAGGGTCGCCGCCATGAGCGAGACGCTCGAGGACTGGCTCGCTCCCGCGCCCGCCGCGCTGCGCGAGGTTCTGTCGACGGTGGCGGCGTCGTGCGAGCAGATCGCGATGGCGGTCGCGCTCGGTCCGCTCGCCGATCTGCACGGCGGCGTCTCGGCGCGCAACACGCACGGCGAGGCGCAGCAGAAGCTCGACGTCTTCGCCGACCGCTGCATGTCCGACGCGCTCGCCGCGTGCGCGCACGTCGCCGCCTGGGCGAGCGAGGAACAGGAGCTGCCGACGGTCTCCGGGACGCATGCAGAGCAGGGCCAGTACCTCGTCGTCTTCGATCCGCTCGACGGCTCGTCGAACATCGAGGCCAACATCAGCGTCGGCACGATCTTCTCGGTGCTGCGCCATCCGTTTCGCGGCACGACACCCGGCGAAGCCGGCTTCCTGCAGCCGGGCCGGCGCCAGGTTGCCGCGGGCTACGCCGTGTACGGGCCCGCGACCATGCTCGTGCTGTCGTGGGGTCAGGGCGTCTCTGCGTTCACGCTCGACCCGCGCGAGCGCACGTGGCTGCTGACGCGGCACGACGTGCGCCTGCCGGAGCAGACGCGCGAGTTCGCGATCAACGCCTCGAACCAGCGCTTCTGGGAAAAGCCGGTGCAGCGCTACGTCGCCGAATGCCTCGCCGGCGAGTCGGGGCCGCGCGCCACCGACTTCAACATGCGCTGGGTCGCGAGCATGGTCGCCGAGGTGCATCGCATCTTCAGCCGCGGCGGCGTCTTCATGTATCCGCGCGACAACAAGGAGCCGAAGAAGGCCGGGCGGCTGCGCCTGATGTACGAGGCAGCGCCGATGGCCTTTCTCGTCGAGCAGGCCGGCGGTGCCGCGGTGACGGGCACGCAGGCGCTGCTCGACATCGTCCCCGACACGCTGCACCAGAAGGTGCCGGTCATCCTCGGCTCGAAGGGCG
This sequence comes from Burkholderiales bacterium, assembly GCA_038236565.1. GTDB lineage: Bacteria > Pseudomonadota > Gammaproteobacteria > Burkholderiales > Burkholderiaceae_C > Schlegelella_A. The sequence goes on from JBBRZP010000003.1 coordinate 45,725, forward strand.
AGGTCGAGCGCATCGTCCGCTACCACGCCGACCCGCACGAGAACGTCCAGTGGCCGCTCTTTCGCGAGCGCTCGCTCTTCGTCGCGCCTCCGGGCTGACGCCAACGGACCCATCATGTCGAAGAAGCATCCCATCATCGCCGTGACCGGTTCGAGCGGCGCCGGCACGACGACCGTGAAGCGCGTGTTCGAGAACATCTTCCGGCGCGAGGGCATTTCGGCCGCGGTGATCGAGGGCGACGCCTTCCATCGCTTTCCGCGCAAGGAAATGAAGGAGCGGATCGCGGCCGCCGACCGCGAAGGCCGGCCGATGAGCCACTTCGGTCCCGAGGCCAACGAGTGGGCTGCGCTCGAAGCGCAGTTCCGGGCCTACGGCGAGAGCGGCCGCTGCGAGTCGCGCCTCTACCTGCACAGCGACGAGGAGGCTGCGCCCTGGCAGCAGGAGCCGGGCACCTTCACGCCGTGGGCGGCGATGCCGCCCGACACCGGCCTGCTGTTCTACGAAGGCCTGCACGGCTGCGTGAAGACCGGCGAGATCGACATGGTCCGCCACGTCGACCTCAAGATCGGCGTCGTGCCGATCATCAACCTCGAATGGATCCAGAAGATTCATCGCGACACGAAGGACCGCGGATATTCCAAGGAAGGCGTGACCGAGACCATCCTGCGCCGGATGCACGACTATGTGCACTACATCTGCCCGCAGTTCGGCGAGACCGACATCAACTTCCAGCGCGTGCCGATGGTCGACACCTCCGACCCGTTCATCGCGCGCGACATTCCGAGCGCCGGCGAGAGCAAGGTCGTGATCCGCTTCCGCAACCCGCGCGGCATCGACTTCTCCTACCTGCTCTCGATGATCGACCAGTCGTACATGTCGCGCGCCAACACCATCGTCGTCCCCGGCGGCCGGACGGATCTGGCGATGCAGCTGATCCTCACGCCGCTGATCCTGCGCCTGATGGACATCCGTCGCGCCCAGCACCGATGAGCGTGAGTCGGCGCTGGGCGCTGCTGACCATCGATCTCGACGGCACGCTCGTCGACACCGCGACCGAGATCGCCGAGGCCGCGAACCGCAGCATCGAGGAGGTCGGATTGCCGCGGCAATCGGTGGCGATGATCACGCGGCTCATCGGCGCGGGCACGCGCGAGCTGATGCTGAAGCTTCTGGACCGCATCGCCGTCGAGGGTGGCCCGTCGCTGTCTCCGGCCGATCGCGAAGCGGTGCTCCGTCGCTTCGACGATCACTACGAGGCGACGGCCGGGACCGCATGCCATCCGTATCCGCACGTCGCGGACGCGTTGTCGCGCCTGCGCGATGCGGGGGTCCGGCTCGCGTGCGTCACCAACAAGGAGGCGCGCTACAGCGAGCTCGTGCTCGCCGCCTGCGGCCTGTCGCATGCGTTCGACCTGCTCGTCGGCGGCGACACGCTGGCGGTGAAGAAGCCCGACGCACGCGTTCTCGGCCACGCGATCGAGGTGCTCGGAGCCACGCGCGAGACGACCGCGCATGTCGGCGATTCGCGCACCGATGTCGAGGCCGCGCGCAATGCCGGCGTCGTCGCCTGGGTCGTGCCGTACGGCTACAACGGCGGCGAGGCGATCGAGTCGGCCCGCCCCGACCGGATCTTTGCCGACCTCGGCGAGGTCGCGCGCCACATCCTCGACTGACCGATCCGACCGTCGCACCCCGGTGCGAGCCCCGGTTGTCAGAATAGACTGACACTCATAGTATCGGTTCATGTTGACAGTCGAGTCGCGGCCGGTCCGCGCTGCACAGGGCGACGAGCGGCCGCACGCCGTCGTCATCGGCAGCGGCTTCGGCGGCCTGGCCGCAGCGGTCCGGCTGGGCGCCCGCGGCTATCGCGTGAGCGTGCTGGAAAAGCTCGACGCGCCTGGCGGCCGGGCGTTCGTCCACCGCCAGGACGGCTTCACCTTCGATGCCGGCCCGACCGTGATCACCGCGCCCTTCCTGTTCGAGGAGCTCTGGGCCCTGTGCGGCAAGCGCATGGCCGACGACGTCGACCTGCGGCCGGTGGCGCCGTTCTACCGCGTCGTCTTCGACGACGGCGAGCGCTTCGACTACAGCGGCGACGCCGATGCGATGCGTGCCGAGGTCGGCCGCATCGCCCCCGACGACGTCGACGGCTACCAGCGCTTCCTGGAGGCGAGCGAGCGGATCTACAAGGTCGGCTTCGAGGAGCTCGGCGACCGCCCCTTCGACCGCTGGACCGACATGCTCAAGGTCGCGCCCGACTTGATCCGGCTCGAGGGCTATCGCACCGTCTGGCAGCTCGCGTGCAAGCACGTCAGCGATCCGCGCCTGCGCGTCGTGCTCACGTTCCAGTCGCTGCTCGTCGGCGGCAATCCGTTCGCGACGACCTCGGTCTACTGCCTGATCGCCTTCCTCGAGCGACGCTGGGGCGTGCACTTTCCGATCGGCGGCACCGGCAGCCTGGTGCGCGGGCTCGTCGGGCTGATCGAAGGGCAGGGCGGCACGGTCGTCTGTGATCGCGGCGTCGCGCAGATCACGGTCGAGGCGGGTCGCGCGACCGGCGTCATGCTCGAGAACGGCGAACGGATCGGCGCCGACGTCGTCGTGTCGAACGCCGACTCGGCGTGGACCTATCGCCACCTGATCGCGCCCGAGCACCGCAAGCGCTGGACCGATGCGCGGATCGAGCGCTCGCGCTATTCGATGAGCCTCTTCGTCTGGTACTTCGGCACGCGGCGCCAGTATCCGGACGTCGCCCACCACACGATCCTGCTCGGCCCGCGCTACCGCGACCTGCTCGGCGACATCTTCGACCGCAAGATGCTCGCCCAGGACTTCAGCCTCTACCTGCATCGGCCCACGGCCACCGACCCGGCGCTCGCGCCCGACGGATGCGACGCGTTCTACGTGCTCTCGCCGGTGCCGCATCTCGAGAGCGGCACCGACTGGGCGGGCATCTCCGAGACCTATCGGCAGGCGATCGAGGCGCGACTGCAGGAGCGGCTCCTGCCCGGCCTGGCCGACGAGATCGTGACCTCGCGCCTGCTGACGCCGCAGGACTTCCAGGATCGCCTCTCGTCGTTTCGCGGCGCCGCGTTCGGGCTCGAGCCGGTGCTCACGCAGAGCGCGTGGTTCCGGCCGCACAACCGGAGCGAAGACGTCGATCGCCTCTATCTCGTCGGAGCGGGAACCCATCCCGGCGCCGGCCTTCCCGGCGTGCTCTCGTCCGCACGCATCCTCGACACGGTGGTTCCGCATGCCGACAGCTTCGCCCGCTCCCACGCCTGAAGCCGCCCGCACTGCGCGCGCCAACGCATCGACCGCGCAGGCCGACCTCGCCGCGTGCCGGGCGCTGCTCGCCAACGGCTCGCGCACCTTCCTCGCGGCGTCGTACCTGCTGCCGCGATCGGTGCGCGATCCGGCCTGCGCGCTCTACGCCTTCTGCCGCGTCGCCGACGACGCGATCGACTCGGCGCCCGCCGGCGGCATCGACGCCGCGCTTGCCACGCTGCGGGTCCGGCTCGACGCGGCCTATCGCGGCGAGGCCGCCGGCGACGTCGTCGACCGCGCCTTCGCCGCCGTCGTGCGCCGCCACGCGATCCCGCGCACGCTTCCCGAAGCGCTGCTCGAAGGCTTCGCCTGGGACGCGTCGGCGCGGCGCTACCAGACGCTCGCCGACCTGCACGACTACGCCGCGCGCGTCGCCGGATCGGTCGGCGCGATGATGGCGCTGGTCATGCGGTCGACGTCGCCGGAGGCGCTGGCCCGGGCCTGCGATCTCGGCGTCGCGATGCAGCTCTCGAACATCGCGCGCGACGTCGGCGAGGACGCGCGCGCCGGCCGCCTCTACCTGCCGCTCGCCTGGCTGCGCGAGGCCGGCGTCGACCCCGAGGCGTGGCTCATTGCCCCGCGCTTCGACGCGCGCATCGGCGCCGTCGTCGCGCGTCTCCTGGCCCATGCGGACGAGCTCTACGCGCGTGCAGCGGAAGGCGTGGTGGAACTGCCCGCGTCGTGTCGCGTCGGGATCGACGCGGCGCGCCTGCTCTATGCGGAGATCGGCCGCGAGGTCGGTCGGCGTGGCTGCAACTCGGTCGACTCGCGCGCGGTCGTGACGGCCCGTCGCAAGGCCGCGCTGCTCGCGCACGCCGCGCTGCGCCTGCGCTCGCGCACACGTGCCGCGACGGCACCTCTGCCGGCGACGCACTACCTGGTCGCCGCCGCGGCATCGACGCAAGTCGCGACGCCGCCTGCATCGCGTCCGCCGCAAGGCGCGCGTTCCGGCAGCCGCGTCGTCTGGCTGATCGAGCTGTTCGAGCGCCTCGAGCGCCAGGACCAGCTCCGCCACGCCGGGGGCGCGCACTGACGGGCAGCGGGCGAGGCTGATGCAGGTGCCGCTGATCGCCCTCGAAGTCGTGCTCGGCTTCGTCGTGCCGGTCGGCTGGGGCGTGTGGGAGCTGATGTCGCTGCGCCGCGAGCGCGAGCGCGATCGGCTCAAGGCGCAGGCGAAGCTCGACGAGGCGTCGCCGAAGACATCGCCGGCCGACGACGCCTAGCCTCCCGAGCCCCCCAGGAGCGTTTGCAGGCCCTCAGCCGGCGCTCAGGCGCGCCGCGGCATCCGGAACGGCAGCATCGCCTGCACCCAGGGCGACGCGAAGCGGTCGAGGTCGAGGCTCTCGTGCACGGCGGTCATCGGGCGGCCGTCGATCTGCGAGCGGACCAGCGATCGCGCGTAGAACGGTCCGTCTTCGAGCGTCTGCGAGACCGAGGCAGGCGCGCCCGCGTCGCTGCGCGTCGCGCGCGCGATGCCCCACGCCGAGCGCGGCAGCGCGCATTCGGCCGGTGCCGGCATCGCCTCGGCGCTCGCGCTGCCGGGCGCGTAGCCGAGGGCGAGGGCGAGGGCGCTGCCGTCGCGTCGGGTGGCGTCGTACAGCACCGACGTCCGGCCCGACGCGTCGACCGCGCGCGACCACTGCCAGCGCGAGAAGTCGCGCTCGAGCGGCGCGCTGCCGCGATTGCTGTCGACGTACGCGAGACCTTGCCATCTGCTCCGGGGATGCTCGAGCTCGACCTCGACCCGGGCGCACGGCGCGAGCGGCTGCCACGCGTGCCGGCCGGTGGCGTCGAGCGGATAGATCGCGTCGTGCCACGCGTCGGTCGTCACGCGCACGGTGCCGCGAACCCGCGACGGCCAGGGCGCGGTGACCTCGTCGATGGACATCGTGAGCGCGTCGCCGCGGCGCTCGATGCGGCTCGGGCCGATGCGCAGCGCGCCCGCATCGCGCTCGAGCCGGCGCGCGCCGCGCTCGGTCATGGTCCAGCGCCGGCCGTCGCTGCCGTAGAGCGCCACGTTGAGGGCAACGTGCTCGAGCGGGTCGGCACCAACCGCGCCGGCCTGGCGCCGGGCCCACGCGTAGTAAGGCGAGAAGACGCTGCCGAGGAAGGCGATGATCGTCAGGCCGCGCGTGCCGTCGTCGCTCAGGGCGTCGACATACCACCACGCGTAGCCCGAGGCGGGAACCGGGCGGTCGAAGCGCGGTCCTTCGCCCGGTCGGCCGCTAGGCTCGCTGCCGCCTGTCGCCCGGAGAGCGCCGCCATCGGCACGCCCGGCCCCGGATGCACCGACCCGCCCGCGAGATACAGGTTCGGGATCGCACTGCGCGCTCCCGGCCGGCTGAACGACGCTGCCCATCCGTGCGATGCCTGGCCGTAGAGGGCTCCCCCGCTGCCCGGATAGAGGCGCTCGAAGTCGCTCGGCGTCGTCGTCACGACGTGCGCCGGATCGGCTGCGATCGTCAACCCGCAGCGCTCCAGGATGTTCGTCATTCGCTGTCGGCATCGCGCGATCTCCCGGGCATCGAGGGGCGCCTCGTCGCCGCGCGCGGGCGCGTTGACGAGGCAGAGCAGACGTTCGTCGTCGACGTGGGCGCTCCGGCCCGCGTCGTCGCGGTCCTGGGCACAGACGTAGACGGTCGGATCCTGCGGCAAGGCACCGCGGACGAAGATCGCGTCGAACTCGGCCCGGTAGTCGGAGCCGAAGAAGATGTTGTGGCGGTGCAGCGCGAAGCCGTCGCTGCGGCCGACGATGTTCCATGTCAGCGCCGAGAGCGAGCGCTTGTCGTGCGCGAGCGGCGGGCGGGCGGCACGCGCGTCGGCGCCGAGGAGGCCGGCGCCGAGCGCGGCGACGTCGCCGTTGAAGACGACCGCGTCGGCGGCGATGAATTCGGTCGCGCCGTCCGACGTTTTTGTCCTGACGCCGACAGCGCGGCCGTCGCGCACGACGATCTCCTCGACCGCGCAACCGAGCCGTACGGTCGCGCCGAGGCGCGTCGCGAGGCCGGCGAGCGCCTCGGCGACGCGGTGCATGCCGCCCTCGACGAGCCACACGCCTTGCTGCTCGACGTGCGCGACCAGCATCAGCGTCGCCGGTGCCGCGAACGGCGACGAGCCGCAATAGGTCGCATAGCGGCCGAACAGCTGGCGCAGGCGCGGATCGTGGAAGTACTCGCCGAGGCTCGACCAGAGTGTCGCGAACGGCGAGATCCGCATCAGGTCGGGCAGGCCACGCCAGCCGACGCGCGTCGTCAGCGACAACGGCGTCGGCCGGGAGCCGCGCAGGAACGGCGCTTCGAGCGTGCGATAGACCGAGCCGGCCCGGTCGCAGAAGGCGCGGTAGCGCCTTGCCTCCGCGGCGTTGGCGAAGTCGCCGATCGCATCGACCGAGCGCTCGATGTCGGCGAAGAGATCGAGTCGCTCGTCACCGCTCCAGGCGTGGCGCGCCAGGGTCTCGGCGGCGCGCAGCGAGACGTGATCGTCGAGCGACGTGCCGGCATCGGCGAAGAGTTCGTCGAAGACCCAGCGCATGGTGAAGACGGTCGGCCCCGCGTCGAGCGCCCGATCGGCGATCCGGATCTCGCGCAGCTTGCCGCCGGGAACTGGAGCCTTGTCGAGGACGTGCACGTCGTGGCCGCTGCGCGACAGGTCGATCGCGCAGGCGAGACCGCCGATGCCTGCCCCGACGACCACCACACGGCGCGAGGAGCGCTCCGACCCTCGGCTCACCGGCAATTGACGCTGCGATCCCATGTGTCTATTCTAGTTGACATGACACCTAGACACTTCGTGTTGACACGCAGAGGAGGATGAACTTGCAGCAGCTCATGACGAGGATCGGGTCGGCGCTGGAGACGGCGGTGGCGGACGGCGAGGTCCAAGGCTGCCCGCCGCAGCTCGCGGCCGCGATCCGTCACGCCGTCTTCCCGGGCGGGGCCCGCATCCGGCCACAGCTGTGCCTGGCCGTCGCCGGCGCATGCGGCGACGACGACCCGGCGCTGTCCGACGCGGCCGCCGCCGCCATCGAGCTGCTCCACTGCGCGTCGCTCGTCCACGACGACCTGCCGAGCTTCGACGACGCGCCGATGCGGCGCGGCGTCCTGACGGTGCACCGCCTGTTCGACGAGCGCATCGCCGTGCTCACCGGCGATGCGCTGATCGTGCGCGCGTTCCAGACGGTGGCCGCGGGCGCGTCGCGCTCGCCGCATCGGCTCGCGCCCGTGATCGCCACCATCGCCAGCGGCGTCGGCATGCCGTTCGGGATCGTCGCCGGCCAGGCCTGGGAATGCGAGCCGCAGGTCGACCTGTCGGACTACCAGCGGTGCAAGACCGGCGCCCTGTTCGCCGCTGCAACGATGGCCGGCGCGCAGGCCGCCGGCGCGGTGCCGGAGCCGTGGCGTGCCTTCGGCTACTGGCTCGGCGAGGCGTACCAGGTGGCCGACGACATCCGCGACGCCGCGGCCGATCCCGACGTGATCGGCAAGCCGACCGGACGCGACGTCGCGCTCGGCCGACCGAGCATCGCCCGCGAGCTCGGCGTGCGCGAGGCGATCCAGCGCTTCGACCGGCTGGTCGCGAGCACGGCTGCCTCGATCCCCGACTGCCGCGGCGCGTCGCAGTTGCGCGCGCTGTTGCGGGTCGAGGCCGAGCGGCTGATCCCGAAGGCGTGGTCGCAGGAGCTCGAGCGCATCGCCGCGTGAGGTCCGCGGCCATGGATGCGAAGACGATCGCGTCGCTGCCCGGCCGCGAGGCCGCAGCCGTCGCGCCGACCTGGCGCGATCGCTGGCTGGCGCTGCGCGATCGCCTGCTCGCCAGCCCCACCTTCCAGCGCCGCGCCGCGCGCTGGCCGCTCACCCGCGGCATCGCAAGGCGCCGCGCCGCGCAGGTCTTCGATCTCGTCGCCGGATTCGCGTACTCGCAGGTGCTGGTGGCCTGCGTGCGCCTCGACCTGTTCGGCAAGCTCGCCGACGGCCCGCAATCGCTCGACGTCCTGTCGGCGCGGCTCGGACTCGAGCCCGCCGCCGCCGAGCGCCTGCTCGCGGCGGCCGTCGCGCTGCGGCTTGCCGAGCGGCGCGGCAACGATCGCTTCGGTCTCGGCGTGCTCGGTGCGCCCCTGGTTGGCAACGCGAGCGTCGCGGCGATGGTCGAGCATCACGCGCTCCTCTACGCCGACCTCGCCGACCCGGTGGCGCTGCTGCGCGGCACCTCGACCTCGTCGCGCCTCGCCGGCTACTGGCCGTACGCGGGCGCCGCCGATCCGAACGCGGTGACGCCGGAGCAGGCGGCGAGCTACTCGGCGCTGATGTCGGCGTCGCAACCGCTGGTCGCCGGCGAGATCCTCGACGCGGTCGACTTCGCACGCCATCGCTGCCTGCTCGATGTCGGCGGCGGCGACGGCAGCTTCCTCGTCGCAGCGGCGGCGCGCGCGCCTTCGCTGCGTCTGATGCTCTTCGATCTGCCGGCGGTCGCCGAGCGCGCTGCGCGGCGGCTGAGGGAGGCGGGACTGCAGGATCGCTCGACCGCGGTCGGCGGCAACTTCGTCGCCGATCCCTTGCCGCCGGGCGCCGACATCGCGACGCTGATCCGGGTGCTCCACGACCACGACGATGCGCGGGTCGCGACCATGCTGCGGTCGGTCCATCGCGCACTGGCCGACGGCGGCACTCTCGTCGTCGCCGAGCCGATGGCCGAGACGCCCGGCGCCGAGTCGATGGGCGACGCGTACTTCGGTTTCTACCTTCTCGCGATGGGTCGAGGTCGACCGCGTTCGCCGGCCCGGCTGATCGAGATGCTGCGCGATGCCGGCTTCATCAACGTCCACCGCGTCGCGACTGCGCAGCCGCTGCAGACGCAGCTGCTCGTGGCGCGAAAGCCCATTCGAGAAAACCCTGTACATTCAGGCGTAAAGCCAGATTGACAGCAAAAACGGTAAGTCTAAGATGACACTGTGATGTGGTGTTCCTCTCTCCTACCGGCGCCTGTCAGTCCAGTTCCTTCCCTCCGCGCCCCGATCCGACCTTGAACACGCTTGCCGTCGTCCTCGAGCAGCCCGAGCACCTGGCCCTGAGCCGACTCGATCTCACGCCACCCGGCGCCGGCGACCTGGTCGTCGAGATCGACTACAGCGGCATCAGCACCGGCACCGAGAAGCTGCTCTGGACCGGCCGCATGCCGAGCTTTCCCGGCATGGGCTATCCGCTGGTGCCAGGCTACGAATCGATCGGCCGCGTCAGTGCCGCAGGCCCGTCGGCCACCCAGCGTGTCGGCGACCACGTCTTCGTTCCCGGCGCGCGCTGCTTCGGCGAAGTGCGCGGCCTGTTCGGCGGCGCGGCGTCGCGGCTCGTCGTCGACAGCTCGCGTGTCGTGCCGATCGACGCGCGCATCGGCGAAGAGGGCGTGCTGCTCGCGCTGGCGGCGACGGCGTATCACGCGGTCGCCGGCGAAGCCAGGAATGGCGGATCGATCACGCCGCCCGATCTCATCGTCGGTCACGGCGTCCTCGGTCGCCTGCTCGCGCGCATGACCGTCGCTGCCGGTTTCGCGGCGCCGATGGTGTGGGAGCTCAACCCGGTGCGCCAGGCCGGCGCCGTCGACTACTGCGTCGTCCATCCCGACCAGGACGCGCGCCGCGACTACCACGCCATCTACGACGTCAGCGGTGACGCCTCGATCCTCGACACGCTGATCGCGCGGCTCGCGCCCGGCGGCGAGGTCGTGCTCGCCGGCTTCTACAGCGACCGGCTCTCGTTCGCCTTCGCTCCTGCCTTCATGCGCGAGGCGCGCGTGCGCGCTGCCGCCGAATGGCAGAAGCCCGACCTGCTCGCAGTGCGCGAGCTCGTCGAGTCCGGTCGCGTCTCGCTCGCCGGACTGATCACGCATCGCGAGCGGGCCGAGCACGCCGCCCGCGCCTATCCGGTCGCGTTCAACGACGCGACCTGCCTGAAGATGGTTCTCGACTGGAGAGAGTGCTCATGAGCGCTGCAACCGCACCGGTGAAGTTCATGGAGCGTCTACGGGCCGAGGCCGCGATCGAGCCCGAGCCCGTGCCGACGACCTCGCCGGCCGCCAAGACGACCCAGATCATCGCGATCTACGGCAAGGGCGGCATCGGCAAGAGCTTCACGCTCGCAAACCTCAGCTACATGATGGCGCAGCAGGGCAAGAAGGTGCTGCTGATCGGCTGCGATCCGAAGAGCGACACCACCTCGCTTCTCTTCGGCGGCCGCGCCTGCCCGACGATCATCGAGACCTCGTCGAAGAAGAAGCTCGCGGGCGAGACGGTCGCGATCGGCGACGTCTGCTTCAAGCGCGACGGCGTCTACGCGATGGAACTCGGCGGCCCCGAGGTCGGCCGCGGCTGCGGCGGGCGCGGGATCATCCACGGCTTCGAGACGCTCGAGAAGCTCGGCTTCCACGACTGGGGCTTCGACTACGTCCTGCTCGACTTCCTCGGCGATGTCGTCTGCGGCGGATTCGGCCTGCCGATCGCGCGCGACATGTGCCAGAAGGTGATCGTCGTCGCCTCGAACGACCTGCAGTCTCTCTACGTCGCCAACAACGTGTGCAGTGCGGTCGAGTACTTCAGGAAGCTCGGCGGCAACGTCGGCGTCGCCGGCATGGTGATCAACAAGGACGACGGCACCGGCGAAGCCGCGGCCTTCGCGGAGCGGGCCGGCATCCCCGTGCTCTCGGCGATCCCGGCCAACGACGACATCCGCAAGAAGAGCGCGAGCTACGAGATCATCGGCCGCCCCGGCACCGAGTGGGCCCCGCTGTTCGAGACGCTCGCCACCAATGTCGGCGAGGCGCCGCCGGTGCGGCCCAAGCCGCTGACGCAGGACGAGCTGCTCGGCCTGTTCTCCGCCGATTCCACGGGTCGCAACTACGTGCTCGAGCCCGCGACCATCTTCGACATGGTCGGCAAGACCGAGATCGTCAAGCCGACCCTCGAAGTGGTCTACGACACGGTCTGAATCGACGCCGAGAACGACATGACCGGCCTCACCATTCCGATCGCCGTCGCGAAACCCGAAGCGCTTCAAGGCGACGGGCTGGGCTGTCATTCCGGCAAGGAGACGATGAAGGCCGCCGCCCACGCGGCCGGCAAGAGCGACGTGCTCGACCAGTACGCCGCCGACTATCCGGTCGACGCGAAGGCCGGTCCCCACGACCAGCCGCAGAGCATGTGTCCCGCGTTCGGATCGCTCCGTGTCGGCCTGCGCATGCGCCGCACCGCGACCATCCTGTCGGGCTCGGCCTGCTGCGTCTACGGCCTGACCTTCACCTCGCATTTCTACGGCGCGCGCCGCAGCGTCGGCTACGTGCCCTTCAACTCCGAGACGCTCGTCACCGGCAAGCTCTTCGAAGACATCCGCGACGCCGTCCACAAGGAAGCCGATCCGGCGAAGTACGACGCGATCGTGATCATCAATCTGTGCGTGCCGACGGCGAGCGGGGTTCCGCTGAAGCTGCTGCCGAAGGAGATCAACGGCGTGCGCATCATCGGCGTCGACGTGCCCGGATTCGGCGTGCCGACGCATGCCGAGGCCAAGGACGTCCTGGCCGGCGCGATGCTCAAGTACGCACGCGGCGAAGCCGAGGCCGGTCCGGTGCAGGCACCGAAGAACGCGCGTGCCGGCAAGCCCGCGGTGACGCTGATCGGCGAGATGTTCCCGGCCGATCCGGTCGGCATCGGCATGATGCTCGAGCCGATGGGCCTGGCCGCGGGGCCGGTGGTGCCGACGCGCGAATGGCGCGAGCTCTACGCCGCGCTCGACAGCCAGGTCGCCGCGGCGATCCATCCGTTCTACACGGCGAGCATCCGCGAGTTCCAGGCCGCCGGCCGGACCATCGTCGGCTCGGCGCCGGTCGGACACGACGGCACCGAGGCGTGGCTGCAGGCGATCGGCGTCGCCGCCAACGTCGCCCAGGAGCGCATCGACGCGGCCAAGAACCGCTTCCTGCCCGCGATCCGCGGCGCGCTCTCGAAGATGCCCATCAAGGGCCGCATCACGCTGTCGGGTTACGAAGGATCGGAACTGCTCGTCGCGCGCCTCCTGATCGAAAGCGGCGCCGATCTGCGCTACGTCGGCACGGCGTGCCCGAAGACGGTGTGGAGCGAGCCGGATCGCCAATGGCTGGAGGCCAAGGGCGTGCACGTGCAGTTCCGCGCGTCGCTCGAGAACGACCTCGCCGCGATGCGCGAGTGGCAGCCCGATCTCGCCATCGGCACGACACCGGTCGTGCAGGCTGCCAAGCAGGCGTCGATCCCGTCGCTGTACTTCACGAACCTGATCTCCGCGCGGCCGCTGATGGGTCCGATGGGCGCCGGCTCGCTCGCGCAGGTAATCAACGGGGCGATCGGCAACAAGGCCCGCTTCGACACGATGAGCGAATTCTTCGGCGGCACGGGCAGGGGCCACGCCGCCGGCGTCTGGGAGACGACGCCGAAAGACCGTCCCGAGTTCAAGGCCGACACGCGCCGCCAGATGGAAAAGCTGGCGAAGAAGCGCAAAGCGGAACAGATGATCTAGGCGCCGCAGAGCAATGTTCGTCATCGACCACGATCGCGCCGGCGGCTACTGGGGAGCCGTCTACGTCTTCACCGCCATCAAGGGCCTGCAGGTCGTGATCGACGGCCCGGTCGGCTGCGAGAACCTGCCAGTCACCTCGGTGCTGCACTACACCGACGCGCTGCCGCCGCACGAGTTGCCGATCGTCGTCACCGGTCTGGCCGAAGAGCAGCTCGGCCGCGAGGGAACCGAAGGGGCAATGCGCCGTGCCCATGCGGCGCTCGATCCCGACCTGCCGTCGGTCGTCGTCACCGGCTCGATCGCCGAGATGATCGGCGGCGGCGTCACGCCGCAGGGCACGAACATCCAGCGATTCCTGCCGCGCACGATCGACGAGGACCAGTGGCAATGCGCGAACCGCGCGATGTACTGGCTCTGGTCGGAGTACGGCCTGCGCAAGGTGCCGCAAAGGAAGCCGTTCGCCGAGCGGCCCGCAGGAGAGAAGCCGCGCGTCAACATCATCGGCCCGAGCTACGGCACGTTCAACATGCCGAGCGATCTCGCCGAGATCCGTCGCTTGGTTCAGGGCATCGGCGCGGAGGTGAACATGGTGTTCCCGCTCGGCTCGCACCTGGCCGACGTCTCGCGCCTGGTCGAGGCCGACGTCAACGTCTGCATGTACCGAGAGTTCGGCCGGATGCTCTGCGAAGCGCTCGAGCGGCCGTACCTGCAGGCGCCGATCGGCCTGCACTCGACGACCAAGTTCCTGCGCTCGCTCGGCGAACTGCTGCATCTCGACCCCGAGCCGTTCATCGAGCGCGAGAAGCACACGACGATCAAGCCGATCTGGGACCTGTGGCGCTCGGTGACGCAGGATTTCTTCGGCACTGCGAGCTTCGCGGTCTGCGCGAACGAGACCTACACCCGCGGGCTGCGCCACTTCCTCGAGGAGGAGATGGGCCTGCCGTGCAGTTTCGCCGTGCCGCGCCTCGCGGGGCAGAAGACCGACAGCGAGGCGATCCGCCAGCTCTGCCGCGACAAGCCGCCGCTGGTGATGTTCGGCAGCTACAACGAGCGCATGTACCTCGCCGAGACGGCGGGCGCGTCGATGATGAAGCCGAGCTTCATCCCGGCATCGTTCCCCGGCGCGATCATCCGCCGCCACACCGGAACGCCCTTCATGGGCTACGCCGGCGCGACCTACGTGATCCAGGAGTTCTGCAACGCGCTCTTCGACGCGCTGTTCAACATCCTGCCGCTCGGCACCGACATGGACAAGGTCGATCCCACGCCCGCGCGCCTCGCCGACGAGCCCGCGCGTGCCTGGGACGACGAAGCGCAGCGCCTGCTCGGCGAGTTCGTGCAGAGCGAGCCGGTGCTGGTCCAGATTTCCGCGGCCAAGCGCCTGCGCGACCGCGCCGAGCGCGACGCGAAGAGCGCCGGCGAGGAGCGCGTGACGGCGGCCCGCGTGGCCCGCTCGCGCGACGCGCTGCGCCTGGGAGAGCCGGCGTGACGCGGCCCCGCACAACGAGATTCGCTCGCCTCGTGCGAGACACAAGCTTGCCGGAGCGGCTCGTCCGCTTTGGTCGGTCCATGCGCGCGGGAGACGCGCGGTCCCGGCCGCGAGGCCATCTGTAGAGGAGTCATTCCTATGCTCGAAGAAAGAAGGGGCTCGCTGTCCGGGCTCACGGAACAGGAAGCGAAGGAGTTTCACGGGATCTTCATCACGAGTTTCATCGTGTTCACCGTGATCGCCATCGTTGCCCACGTCCTGGTCTGGAACTGGCGTCCCTGGCTGTAACGCGTTCGCAAAGGAGACTGCAATGACTCACATGACGGACCCATCGCCGCAAGGCGCGACCAAAGGCGACGCAGTTGCCTTCGGCAGCATCTTCGCGGTCAGTTTTGTCCTGTTCCTTGGGATCGCATTGCTGGCTCTGCTGCTGACGTGGAACTGGCGCCACTGGCTGCCGGTTGCCGACGGCGAGAAGTCGCTCATCCATGGCGTGAAGTCATCGGTCTACACGTTCATGCCGTACCTAACCTAGGAGATCTGACCCATGTGGAGAATTTGGCTGCTGTTCGACCCGCGCAGAACGCTGGTCGCCCTGTTCACCTTCCTGTTCGCGCTCGCGCTGCTGATCCATTTCATCCTGCTCAGCACCGATCGCTTCAACTGGCTCGACGGCCCGCACAAGGCGCGCTCGGTGGCCGGCGCGACGTCGCCGATGCCGGCGGCCATGTCGGCGCCGACCAAGTAGAGCCAGACGCAAAAAAAGAAGAGTGCAGGCAGGACCTTGCCCGGGAGCTGTCCCGGCGGGTCCGCCTCACCACCGTGCTGTGAACGTTCGCTACTGAGGACGCGGGGAACCCATCATGTCCATGCTGAGCTTCGAGAGGAAATACCGCGTTCGCGGCGGCACGCTGGTCGGAGGCGACTTGTTCGACTTCTGGGTCGGTCCGTTCTTCGTCGGCTTCTTCGGCGTCACGACTGCGTTCTTCGCCTCGATCGGAACGCTTCTCATCGTCTGGGGCGCCTCGCAAGGGCCGACCTGGAATCTCTGGCAGATCTCGATCGCGCCACCCGATCTATCGTACGGCCTGGGCATGGCGCCCCTGCTGCAGGGCGGGCTCTGGCAACTGATCACGATCTGCGCGATCGGTGCCTTTGTCTCGTGGATGCTGCGAGAGGTCGAGATCTGCCGAAAGCTCGGCATCGGCTACCACGTGCCCTTCGCCTTCGGCGTCGCGATCTTCGCCTACGTGTCGCTCGTGGTCATCCGGCCGCTCCTCATGGGCGCGTGGGGCCACGGCTTCCCCTACGGGATCATGAGTCACCTCGACTGGGTGTCGAACACCGGCTACCAGTACCTGCACTTCCACTACAACCCCGCGCACATGCTCGCGGTCAGCTTCTTCTTCGCGACCACGCTGGCGCTCTCTCTGCACGGCGCGCTGATCCTGTCGTCGACCAATCCGGCCAAGGGCGAGCCCGTGAAGACGCCCGAGCACGAGAACACCTTCTTTCGCGACACGATCGGCTACTCGATCGGCACGCTCGGCATCCATCGGCTCGGACTCTTCCTGGCCTTGTCGGCGGGCTTCTGGAGCGCCGTCTGCATCATCCTGAGCGGCCCCTTCTGGACCCGTGGCTGGCCTGAATGGTGGAGCTGGTGGCTGAACCTGCCGGTCTGGCGCTGAGTCGCCGTCCCGCAAACCGAA
>JBBRZP010000004.1:0-53940 GCA_038236565.1 Burkholderiales bacterium
CACCGAGTACCACGAGGTCGTGCCGTCGAACCACCTCGAGACGCTGCTCTGGGCCGAGGCCGAGCGCATGGCCAACCTCAAGGTCGACGACAGCAACTTCAAGTCGGAGCGCGCCGTCGTGGAAGAGGAATACCGCCAGCGTGTCCTCGCCTCTCCGTACGGCCGTCTCTTCAACGCGCTCTCGTCGGCCTCGTACCTGGAGCACCCGTACAAGCGGCCCGGCATCGGCAACATCGACGACCTCGAGGCCGCGACGCTCTCCGACGTCGTCTCGTTCCACGCGCGCTACTACCGTCCCGACAACGCGACGCTCGTGGTCGCCGGCGACTTCGATCAGGCCCAGCTCGACGCGTGGATCGACAAGTACTTCGGCGCGGTCGCGAAGCCGGCCGCGCCGCTGACGGTCTTCGACGCCAAGGAGCCGGCGTGGGCGAGCGACCGGACGGCGTCGGTCACCGGGCCGCAGGTGCCGCTGCCCGCGGTCGCGTACACCTGGCTCGCGCCGCCGGTGACGAGCGACGACGCCCCGGCGCTGCAGGTCGCGGCCGCCGTGCTCACGGCCGGCGAGTCGTCGCGCCTCAACCAGTCGCTCGTCTATCGCCAGCGCATCGCGACGCAGGCCGGCTTCAACGCCGACCTGCGCGTCGGCCCAGGCCTGCTCGTCGCCTACGCGATCGCGGCTGGCGGCAAGTCGCCGGCCGACGTCGGCGCCGCGCTGCTCACCGAGGTCACCCGGCTCGCCACCGTGCCGCCGACACCGTCCGAGCTCGACAAGGTGAAGAACCAACTCATCACCGCGGCCTTCCAGTCGCGCCAGACTCCCCTCGGCCTGGCCTCGGCCGTCGCCGACGCCGCCGTGCTCGGCGGCAACGCCGCGCGCGTCAACACCGACCTCGACGACCTCCAGCGCGTCAGCGCCGCCGACGTGCAGCGCGTCATGCGCCGCTACGTGCTCGACGCACGCAAGGTCGCGATCGACTACCGCCAGGACAAGGCCGCGAAATGAGCGCTTCCTTCGACCCACCGGTGCGCCTCGTGCGCTCCTTGTCCGCGCATGGGCGTCGCGCCGCGATCTCGCTCGCGTCGGGCTTGCTACTCCTGGGAGGCACCGCGTCCGCGCAGCCCTATCTCACGCCGCCACCGCCGGCCGCGCCGCGCCCGCTCGCGATCGTCGCACCGAGCGAAGCGAAGCTCGCCAACGGCCTCCGAGTGATCGTCGCGCGCCGCGAAGGCATCCCGCTCGTCAGTGCCGAGCTCGTCGCGCTCTCGGGCGCGGAGGTCGATCCGCCGCGCCTCGCCGGCCTCGCGTCGCTCAGCGCCGCGCTGATGACGCAAGGCACGAATCACCACAGCGCGCCCCAGCTCGCCGCGGCCGCCGAAGCGCTCGGCGGCTCGCTCGACAGCGGCGCGGGCTGGAACCAGGCCGCCGTCTCGATGACGGTGACGACTCCCAAGCTCGACGCCGCGCTCGCGCTGGTCGCCGAAGTCGCGCGCGAGCCGGTGTTCGCTCCCGACGAGATCGAGCGCATGCGCACCCAGACGCTCGACTCTCTGAAGGTCGCCTACGCGAGCCCCGGAACGCTCGCCTCGCTCGTCGCCGAGCGGCTCGCCTACGGCGCGGGCGCCTACGGCCACCCCGCGAGCGGGACGCCGGCGTCGCTGCCGCGGATCCGGCGCGCCGATCTCGTCGCCATGCATCGCCGGACCTTCCGGCCCGACAACGCCGTGCTCATCCTCGCCGGCGACATCACGCCCGAGGCCGGCCTGGCGGCAGCGCGCCGCCACTTCGGCAGCTGGGCGGTGCCGGCCGGTCCGACGCCGGTGCCGGTCGAGGCCCGGGCGGCGTCGGCCGGGCCGGCGAGCGCCATCGTCGACATGGCCGGATCGGGCCAGGCGGCGGTCGTGCTCGCCGTGGCCCTGCCGGAGCGCAGCGGCAGCGATCGGGCGATCGGCGCGGTGCTGAATTCGGTCCTCGGCAGCGGCTACTCGTCGCGCCTCAACCAGGAAATCCGGATCAAGCGCGGCTTGAGCTACGGTGCGAGCAGCGCGCTCGACGCCCGGCGCGAAAGCGCGTTCTTCCGCGTCGCCGTGCAAACCAAGAACGAATCGGCCGCCGAGGTCGTCGGGCTGGTGCAGGCCGAGGTCGATCGCCTCGCGACCCAGCCGGTCGGCGCCGAGGAGCTGGCGGCGCGCAAGACGACGCTGATCGGCGGCTTCAGCCGGAGCGTCGAGACGACGGCCGGGCTCGCGAACGCGATCCGCAGCCTCGTCGTCGCCAACCGGCCGCCGGCCGAGCTGAAAACGCGGATCGAGTCGTTGCAGGTGGTGAGCGACGAAGACATCCGGCGCTACGCCGCGGCCCACTTCGGCGCGGCGAAGCGGCGCCTGGCCGTCGCCGGTGAAGCCAGGACCTTCAGCGCGGCTCTGCAACCCATGCTGCCTGGGGCGGTCAGCGTCGGCCAGGACGCGCTCGACCTCGAGCGCAGCGACGGTCTGGGCCGCTGACGCCGGGCGCGGTCCGCGCAAAGCCAGAGCCGGCGCCGGCTGGCGCAGAGGGGCAAGGCAAACCCTTCGTGCTCGCAATCGCGTTTGCTGGGACAATAGTGCCCCTGGCGGCTGTGCATGCAGCTTGCATGCGACCTCCGCCGAATCTCTTCAGGTACCTGCACATGGCCACCCGTCGCTCCCCTACTTCGTCCAAAGTGCCCGCCACCGCCGTTTCCGTTCCGGCGTCGGCCTCCGCCACCAGCGCGTCCCTCAAGCTGCGTCAGACGCAGGCCGAGTACGTCGCCGCCCGACCTTCCGGGGAGCCGGGCGTCAAGCCGATGATGTCGAGCTCGAAGATGTACGTATGCCGGCGTTGCCAGGCCAACTTCAAGACCGGCGACGGCAAGCCCGATTCGCGCCTGCCCGGCCTCGGCAAGTGCAACAAGTGCCTGGCCGCCCAGGCGGCGTCCGCGCTGGCAGCCTAGCCGGCCTTCAACCCTGCGGGGAGCGCCGGTCGCTGAGGCGCCGGCCGGTGTCGGGCTCTGGCCTGCGCCGCTCCGCCAGCACCGACTTGTCGCTCTCGCGGATATCGCCGCCGCACACCGCCAGCACGGCGAGAAACTCGGGCGAGAGCGCGTCTTCTGCGATCCGGCTCGCCTTGCGTCGTTCCACCTGACTGTTCATGGCAGCGCCTCTTGGTGTCGGGGTACCTCGTGAACCCTTGCGCCGACACGTCACGGGGTCCCGCTCTCACTGTACTCCGGGCCCGGGTCAGGTCTTGTCAGACATTTCCTCCTTTCGCCCCGTGGCTATGCGCTCGGCGCCGCCGGGACCAGCAGGCCGCGCTGCACTGCGGGGCGCGCGACGAACGCCTCGAGCACGCGCGTCACCTCGGGGTACTCGCCGATGCCCACGAGATCTCCTGCGCCGTAGAAGCCGACCAGGTTGCGTACCCACGGGAAAATCGCGACGTCGGCGATCGTGATCGTGTCGCCCATCATCCAGATCCTGCCCGCGAGGCGGCGATTCAACACGTCGAGCAGGCGCTTCGCTTCGCCGACGTAACGGTCGCGCGGCCTCTTGTCCTCGAAGTCCTTGCCGGCGAATTTGTGGAAGAAGCCGATCTGGCCGAACATCGGTCCGACGCCGCCGATCTGGAACATCAGCCACTGGATCGTCTCGTAGCGCCCGGCCGCGTCCATCGGCACGAAGCGCCTGGCCTTGTCGGCGAGGTACAGCAGGATCGCGCCGGAGTCGAACAGGCCCATCGGCTTGCCGCCCGGCCCGTCGGGATCGACGATCGCCGGGATCTTGCCGTACGGATTGAGCGACAAGAACTCCGGCGTCTTCTGGTCGTTGGTGTCGAACGAGACCCGGTGCGGTTCGTAGGGCAGGCCGAGCTCCTCGAGCAGGATCGACACCTTCACGCCGTTGGGCGTCGGCAGCGAATAGAGCTGGATGCGGTCGGGATGGACCGGCGGCCACTTGCGGGTGATCGGGAACGCGGACAGGTGGGTCATGCGAGGGTCTCGTCGAACGCGGGAGGACCGACTGTAGAGTCGCTGCCGATGACCTGGCGCGCCCTGCTCCGAGACGCGCACTTTCGCCGCGGCGCCGTCGACATGCTGGCCTTCGGCCCCGGCCTCGCTGCCTGGGGCCTGGTCACCGGCGTGGCGATGACGCAGAGCGGCCTCGGCCGGGCTCGCTGTCTACCTGCCCCTGCGCCTCGCGCTCGGCTGGTAGCCGGGCTCGCAACGACCGCGACGGATCAGGACGCGAGCCAGTTCGCGAGGTCGGTCTTCAGCTGCGTGAGATCGGCCTGACGCGTGTACATCATGTGGCCGGCGTCGTAGTAGTGGTGCCTGACGCGGGCGAGCACGTCGGCCGGCGCGTTGAGCTGCGCGATCGACCAGTCGCTCGCGCTGTAAGGCGTGCCGAGGTCGTAGCGGCCGCTGGCGACGAAGACCTTGAGGTGCGCGTTGCGGCGCATCGCGCGCGCGAGGTCGGGGCTGGTCGTCGCGTAGCTGTTGCCCTTGTCCTCGCCGCGGTTCCAGTTCCAGTTCTTGTTGGTGTCGTGCGAGAGCACCTCGTAGCGCGTCTCGGTGCTCATGCCGAGCTGCTCGCCGAAGTAGGCCATCGCCGCCATCGTGTACGGCGGCGCGATCGCCTCGATGCCGGGATCGAACTCCATCTCGCGGCCGCCGCTCGCTGCCATCGGCCCTGTCGCGCGCGCCTCCAGCCGGCCGACGATGCGCCCTTGCGGCCGCATCGCTTCCATGAAGTAGCTGTGGTCGTCGACGCGCAGGTTCCTCTCCTCGATCAGCGCCTGCGGCAGCCCGGTGAGCTCGGCCACGCGCCGGGCGATGCGCTCGCGACGCTTGCCGTCGAGCCGCGCGCCGGCGAGCAGCGCCGCCGCGTACGTCTCGTCGACGAAAGCCTCGGCCGCCGCGCGTGCTGCCGCCGGCGACTTCGCGAGCTCGCCCTTGAGCAGGCCGTGGTACTGCGAGACGTTGGCGAACGCCGGCAGGAAGAGCGCGTACGGCAGGTCGTTGAGCGGAGCGAAGACGATGCTCTGCAGGTCCATCGCGCACGAGATCAGGATCAGGCCCGAGAGCGCGACGCCGGCACTCTGCAGCTTGTCGGCCATCGCCGCGCCGCGCGTCGTGCCGTAGCTCTCGCCCGCCAGGTACAGCGGCGAGCCCCAGCGCTTGTGGCGCGTCAGCCAGAGCCGGACGACCTCGCTCAGCGCTGCGACGTCGCCGTCCACCGAGAGGAGCTTCTTGCGTGCGTCGGCGCTCGCCGTGGTCGACCAGCCGGTGTGCGGCGGGTCGACGAAGACGAGGTCGAAGTGCTCGAACCAGCTGTGCGGGTTGTCGACGACGGCATATGGCGCCGCCGGCATGCTGCCGTCGTCGGGAACGAGCACGCGCTTGGGGCCGAGCGCGCCGAGGTGCAGCCAGACCGATGCCGACCCCGGGCCGCCGTTGAACGCGAAGCAGACCGGACGCGAACGGGCGTCGCCGCCCTTCAGCACGTAGCTCGTCGTCATCACCGCGGCGAGCGGCTCTCCGAGCGCGCCGTCGAAGCCTTCGGCGACGACCGGCAGGAATGACGCCTGCACCGCGTAGTCGAAGGCCTTGCCGCCGAGCTTCACCGAGCCGTTGCTGTCGTGGGGCGATTGCGCGACCAGCTTGTCGACGCGCTCGCGCAGCTTCCTGTCGGCGTCCTTGGCGTCGGTGCCGGGATCGGGAACGTCGGGCATGCCGTCTCGGATGAAGGCGCGACCAGGGCCCGCGTCGCGGGAACCCGGCGGCAGGTCAGGAGTGCGCGGTCTTGATGTAGCGCTCTTCGAGGGTCTTCGCGTCGAGGAGGCGCAGCGTCACGAGGACGCGCTCCCAGAACGTCAGCGGCTGGACGCGGCCGCTCGGCAGGACCAGCACGGGCCCGAGGATGGGCTCGTCCTCGATCCGCGATTCCTGGTACTGGGGCTCATGCCGGATTGCGCTCAAGACCGTCTCCTTGGATCGCTCGTTGCGAGCTGTTTTTCCAATGTAACAGAGTGTTCCCGCGCGACCTCGACCTTCCGTCGGGAGCGCGCCGAAGTCCTCGCGCTGGCAAAGGATCGACACTGCGCGCCATGCATTCCGATCGCACGGACCGTCACCGCGTCGCCCGCCGCACTGGCCTGGCGATCGTCTTCCTGTGGTTCTTCATCGGCGGCATCGCCCATTTCCTCGCCACCGACATCGAGACGAGCATCGTGCCGCCGTGGGTGCCGTGGCCGAGGCTCATGGTGCTGGTCAGCGGCGTGTGCGAGCTCGTCGGCGCGGTCGGCCTGGTCTGGCCGCGCACGCGTCGCGCCGCCGGCTGGGGCCTCTTCGCGCTGACGATCGCCGTCACGCCGGTCCACGTCTGGATGCTGCAGCGGCCCGACCTGTTTTCCGCGATCCCCCACTGGGCTCTGGTGCTGCGCCTGCCGCTGCAGGCGGCGCTGCTGGCGCTCATCCTGTGGAGCACGCACGCGCCGGGTCGACCGTGGGAGGCCGCGGCCTGAGTGGCCGGCCACCGTCGGAGGTCCGCATGAACGTCGTATTGCGCACGAGCCGACCCGAGCCTCGCGTGACAATGGCTGTTTTCGCGCGAGCCCGAGCCATGAAGCCGTCCAGAACCCATCGCTTCGAGACCCTCGCCGTCCACGCCGGCCACGGCGTCGACCCGGCCACCGGCGCGGTCACCGAGCCGATCCACCTCTCGACGACGTTCGAGCGCGGCGCAGACGGCGGCTATCCGCACGGCTTCATCTATTCGCGCAATCACAACCCGAACCGCAACGCCCTGGAAGCGGCACTCGCCGCGCTCGAAGGCGGCGCCGCGGCGGCGGCCTTCGGCTCGGGCCTGGCCGCGGTGACGGCGATCTTCCAGGGCCTGCAGCCGGGCGATCACGTCGTCGCACCGAAGGACATCTACCACGGCACCGCGAACGTGCTGAAGCACCTGTTCGCGAAGTGGCGCGTGAGCGCGACCTTCGTCGACATGACGCGCCTCGCCGACATCGGCGAGGCGCTTCGGCCGACGACGCGCATCGTCTGGATCGAGACGCCGTCGAATCCGCTGCTGCAATGCGTCGACATCGCCGCGGCAGCCGACATCGCCCACCGCGCCGGCGCCCGTGCGGTCGCCGACAACACGTTCGCGTCACCCGCGCTGCAGCGCCCGCTCGACCTCGGCTGCGACCTCGTCATGCACGCGACGACGAAGTACCTCGGCGGCCGCAGCGACGTGCTCGGCGGCGCCGTGGTCGCGCGCGCCGACGACGACGCCTTCGCGCAGGTGCGCACTGCCCAGCTCTTCGGCGGCGCCGTGCCGTCGCCGTTCGACTGCTGGCTGGTGATGCGAAGCCTGCCGACCTTGCCGTATCGCATGCAGGCGCACTGCGCCAACGCGATGAAGGTTGCGACCTTTCTCGCCTCGCACGCCAAGGTCTCGGCCGTGCACTACCCCGGACTCGAAGGCAACGCCTTCCATGGGGTCGCGAAGCGGCAGATGTCGGGCTTCGGCGGCATGCTGTCGTTCGAGGCGAAGGGCGGCAAGGACGCGGCGATGACGGTGGCCGCGAACGTCGACGTGTTCACGCGCGCGACCAGCCTCGGCGGCGTCGAGAGCCTGATCGAGCACCGCGCCTCGATCGAGGGGCCCGAGAGCAAGACGCCGCAGGGGCTCCTGCGCGTCTCGGTCGGGCTCGAGCATGCCGACGACCTGATCGACGATCTGGCGCAGGCGCTTGACCGCTGCGCCTGACACGGCGGCCGCCTCGCGCCGGCGCACGGCCGTCGCGCTGGTCGTGCTGGCGCAGTGGCTCGGTACCTCCCTCTGGTTCAGTCCGAGCGGCGCCGCTGACGGGCTGATGGCACACCTCGGCATCGGCACGGCCGGATTCGGCTGGCTGATCGCCGCGACCCAGCTCGGCTTCATCGCCGGCACCCTGACCTTCGCCGCGACCGGCACCGCCGACCGCTTCGCGGCGAGCCGCATCTTCGCTGCCAGCGGCGTGCTCGGCGCCGCCGCCAACGCCGCGACGGCCTGGCCGGAGCTCGGCTTCGCGGCCGTCTGGGGCCTGCGCTTCGCCGTCGGCCTGTGCCTGGCGGGGATCTATCCGCTCGGCATGAAGATGATCGTGCAGTGGGTCGGCGCGCGCCCGGCAGCGGCGCTCGGCTGGCTCGTCGGCATGCTCACGCTCGGCACGGCGATGCCGCACGCGATCCGCGCCAGCGGCGCGACGTGGTCGTGGCAATCGGTGGTGCTCGCGTCGTCCGTGCTCGCGCTCGTCGGCGCTGCGGTCGTTCGCCTGCTGGGCGACGGACCGCACGCGGCCGGCGCCGGCGCGCGCCCGCAACGCGGCGCGCTGCGCACGGTATTCGCGGTGCCGGGCTTTCGGGCGTCGGCGTTCGGCTACTTCGGCCACATGTGGGAGCTGTACGCGTTCTGGAGCGTGCTGCCGTGGCTGTGCCAGCCGGTCGTCGCCGAACTCGCGCACCGGGTCGGCCCCGAGCGCGCGCCGTCGGTCGCATGGCTCAGCTTCGCGGTGATCGCCGTCGGCAGCCTCGGCTGCATCGCCGGCGGCCAGGCGAGCCGGCGCTTCGGCAGCGCCCGCGTCGCCGCGGCCGCGCTCGCTGGCTCGGGCGCCATGTGCCTGGTCTATCCGCTGATCCCCGCGGCCGCGCCGTCGCTGCGCCTGGCGGCGCTCTTCTTTTGGGGACTCTGCGTCGTCGCCGACTCGCCACAGTTCTCGGCGCTCTCGGCGCAGCACGCGCCGCCGCAGTGGCTCGGCAGCGCGCTCGTGGCCCAGAACGGGATCGGCTTCGCGATCACGGTCGCGAGCATCCTGATCCTGAGCCGGGCCGTGCCGGCGTGGGGCGCTTCGGCGATGTGGATCCTCGCGCCGGGGCCGATCCTCGGCCTGATCGCGCTGCGGCCGCTGCTGCGGCGGAGCGGCGACTGAGCCGCCTTCAGCCGGCCGCACTGCTCGGGCGAGCCCCACCGGCCTGGATCAACGTCCCGGTCGCGATCGATCTCGGGCCCGCACCTGCGGGTAAGCGATGTACCGACCACCGCTGCGCCGGACAAAGATGCCGGCCGCTGGGTTCGAGATCGCGTGCACTCTGCATCGCCCGACCCCCGGCACCGAGGAGACACGACATGACCCACGAGACCCCGCACCATCGATCCTGGGCGTCCGTCGCGGCGCGCGCCGTCGCGGCCGCCGGCCTGACGCTGTCCTGCGCCGCCCACGCACAGGAGACGTTCAAGATCGGCATCGTCAGCTTCCTCTCCGGCCAGGCCGCGGAAAGCTTCGGCATCCCCGCCGTCAACGGCGCCAAGGTGCTGGTCGACGCCTTCAACAAGGGAGCCGCGCCTGCGCCATACAACAAGGTCGGCTTCGGCGGCATGAAGATCGAGGCGCTCTACGTCGACGAGAACGGCGGCGCGACCAAGCAGGTGCAGGAGCTGCGCAACCTCTACGACCGCGACAAGGTCGACGCCGTCGTCGGCTACGTCGGCTCGGGCGACTGCCTCGCCGTCGCGCCGGTCGCCGAGGAGATGAAGCGCTTCCTCATCCTCTACGACTGCGGCACGCCGCGGATCTTCGAGGACAACAAGCTGCAGTACGTGTTCCGAACCGCGTCGCACGCGGCGATGGACAACGTCGCGCTCGCCCGCTACCTGAAGGCGAGAAACGTCAAGATCGAGTCCTTCAACATGATCAACCAGGACTACGCCTGGGGCCAGGACTCGAAGAAGGACTTCACGCTGTCGATGGAGAAGCTCTACCCCGCCGCCAAGCCCGGCGAGGACCAGTTGCCCAAGTTCGGCGCCGGCCAGTACGGCACCGAGATCTCGGCGCTGATGGCCAAGCCGGCCGACGTGACGCACTCGAGCCTGTGGGGCGGCGACCTGCAGGCCTTCATCCTCCAGGCGGGCCCGCGCGGCCTCTTCAAGCGCACCCAGGTCGTGTTCTCGGCCGCCGACCATGTCCTGCCCGGCCTCGGCGACAAGATGCCCGACGGCACGATCCTCGGCGCGCGCGGCGCATACGGGCTGATGTCGCCGAAGTCGGCGCTCAACGACTGGTGGTGGGACCTGTACTCGAAGGCCTACAACGTCTATCCGGTGCAGGCGCCCTACCGCATGGTGCAGTCGCTGCTCGGCCTGAAGCTCGCGGTCGAAAAGGCGATGGCGGCCAACGGCGGCAAGAAGCCGACCGGCGAGCAGCTTGCCGCCGCGCTCGCCAACTCCGAGTGGGACTCGCCCGCCGGCAAGATCCGCATGGCCCTCGGCGACGGCCACCAGGCGATCCAGGACACGGCGATCGGCAAGACGCGCTACGACGCGGGCAAGAAGATGGTGATGCTCGACGACATCCAGCGCTTCCCCGCCGAGTGCGTCAATCCGCCCGCGAACATGAAGTCGGAGGAGTGGATCAAGGCCGGCTTCCCCGGCGCCAAGGGCTGCCCGTAGCCGCCCGCTCGCCGACCGTGCGATGAACGCCGTCGTCACCATCCTGATCGACGGCCTGACGTACGCGTCGTGGCTGTTCATCGTCGCCGTCGGGCTGACGCTGGTCTTCGGCGTGCTGAAGATCCTCAACATCGCCCACGGCAGCTTCTACGCGCTCGGCGCCTACGCGGCGGCGAGCTTCGTCGGCTGGACCGCGGCGCTGAAGTGGGCGCCCGGCTTCAGCATCGTCGCGATGCTGCTCGCCGCGGTCGCGGTCGCAGCGATCATGGCGCCGCTCACCGAGCGCGGACTGCTGCGCTTCTTCTACGGCCGCGACGAGGTGCTGCTCGTGCTGGTGACGTATGCGATGTTCCTGATCCTCGAGGACGTGACCAAGCTCGTCTGGGGCGCGAATCCGTACTACGTCTCCGAGCCGTACAGCCTGTTCGGCAACCTGCACCTGGGCGTGCAGACCTGGGTCGGCTACGACTTCGTGCTCGTCGGCCTCGCGGTCATCGTCGGCCTGGCGGTGTGGTGGGGCCTCAACCGCACGCGCCAGGGCAAGATCACGCTCGCCGTGATCCACAGCGCCGAGGTCGCGTCGAGCATGGGCGTCAACGTCTCGCGCGTCTACATGCTGGCGTTCTCGGTCGGCATCTTCCTGGCGGCGCTGGGCGGCGCGTTCACGGCGCCGATGATCTCGGTGCAGCCGGGCGTGTCGGTCGGCGTGATCGTCGTCTCGTTCGCGGTCGTGATCATCGGCGGGCTCGGCAGCATCGAGGGCGCGGCCATCGGCGCGCTGATCGTCGGCCTGGCACGCTCGCTAGCCGTCCACGTCGCGCCGGTGGCCGAGCTGTTCTCGATCTACATCGTGATGGCCGTCGTGCTGATGTTCCGCCCCGAGGGACTCTTCCAGCGCACGCAGGCGCGCAAGATCTGACGGCATGGCGGCCGTCGCGAGCGATCTGCCGACCCGCGACGTCGTGCCCCGGCGCGCGAGCCAGCTCGTGCTCGCGCTCGCGGCCTTCGCCGTGCTCGCCGCCGCCGGCTGGTTCTTTCCGCGCTGGCTCACCTTCCTGCTGACGCTCGCGGCCGGCAACGGCCTGGTCTCGCTCGGCATCGTCGCGCTCATGCGCGGCGGCGTCGTGCCCTTCGGCCAGGGCATGGTGTTCGCCGCCGGCGGCTACAGCGCCGCGCTCCTCTACAACAAGCTCGGCGTCACCGACGCGCTCGGCCTGGCGCTCGCCGGCGGCGTCGCCGCGGTGATCGTCGCCGCGCCGTTCGCGCCGCTGCTCTCGCGCTACCGCGGCATCTTCTTCGCGATGCTGACGCTCGCGCTCTCGATGGTCGCCTACGGCCTGCTGATGAAGCTCGACCCGCTCGGCGGCTCCGACGGCTTCAACGTCGGCCGGCCGACGCTCTTCGGCATGAAGCTGGCCGACGACCGCGTCGGCTACACGCTCTACGTGCTGACGATCGGCGTCGCCACGCTCGCGGCCGTCGCGATGCGCGTCGTCTTCTCGAGCACGCGCGGCCTGATGACGCTGGCAATCCGCGACAACGAGCTGCGCGTCGAATACCTCGGCGGCTCGGTGCGCCGGGCGATGGCGCTGAACTTCGTCGTCGCCGCGTTCTGCGCCGGTCTCGGCGGCGCGCTCGTCGTGATGTCGCTCGGCCACATCGAGCCCAACTTCAGCTTCTGGACAACGTCGGGCGAGTTCGTCTTCGTCGCCATCCTCGCCGGCTGGCAGAGCGTCGCCGCGGTGTTCGTGGCGAGCACGGTGCTCGAGGTCGTGCGCTCGTTCTCGAGCTCGTACTTTCCGAACACGTGGCAGCTCGCGCTCGGCCTGTTCCTCCTGTTCGTGATCCGCTTCCTGCCGCGCGGCATCGGCTCGCTGTGGTCGAAGCGGGCCGGCGCATGAGCGCGCCGCTGCTGCAGGCGAGCGGGCTCGCCAAGACCTTCGGCGCCGTCGTCGCCGCGGCCGACCTCACGATCGCCGTCGCCGCGGGCGAGCGCGTCAGCCTGATCGGCAGCAACGGCGCCGGCAAGACGACCTTCGTCAACATGATCACCGGCTACCTGAAGCCGGACGCCGGCCGCATCGACCTCGACGGCCGCGACATCACGGCACTCACGCCGCGCGCGATCACCCGCCTCGGCGTCGCCCGCTCGTTCCAGATCGCGCAGCTCTACGGCGAGCTCACCGTGCTCGACAACATGCTCGTCGCGATCGCCTGCCACGACGCGACGCCGAGCTTCTGGCAGCCGGCGCATCGGCCCGACGCGGTGGCGCGCGCCGACGCGCTGCTCGAGCGCTTCCGGCTCGGCGAGCATCGCCGCCGCCGCGTCGCCGAGCTGCCCGGCGGCGTGAGGAAGCTCCTCGACATTGCGATGGCGCTCGCCGGCACGCCGCGCCTGCTGCTCCTCGACGAGCCGACCAGCGGCGTCTCGGCCGAGGAGAAGTTCCAGGTGATGGACACCGTGATGACCGCGCTCGGCCACGAGGCGATGACCATCCTCTTCGTCGAGCACGACATGGACATCGTCCAGCGCTACGCGAGCCGGGTCGTCGCGTTCTACGCCGGCCGGATCATCGCCGACGGGCCGCCCGCCACCGTCCTCGCCGACGACGACGTGCGCCGCTACGTCACCGGCGAGCCGGTGGCCGAGGCGAGATAGCGCGCCATGCTCGAGGTCGAGTCACTCCACGTCGCCATCGAGTCGGTCGTCGCCCTGCGCGGCCTGTCGCTGACGGTCGAGAGCGGGCGCATGGTCGGCCTCGTCGGCCGCAACGGCGCCGGCAAGACGACGCTGATGAGGAGCCTCATGGGTCATCTGAAGCCGACGAGCGGACGCGTCGTCTTCGACGGCCAGGATCTGCTCGCCTTGCCGCGCCATGCGCGCGCCGGGCTCGGCATCGGCTACATGCCCGAAGACCGCGGCCTCGTGCCGGAGCTGACAGTCGAGGAGAACATCCTCGTGCCGCTCTGGGTGAACCGGGCGCTGAACGAGGCCGAGCGCCTGGCACTGGTCTACCGCGTCCTGCCCGAGCTCGTCGACATGCGCGGCCGGCGCGCGCTGCTGCTCTCGGGCGGACAGCAGAAACTCGTCGCCCTCGCGCGCGCTCTCGCCGTCGGCACGCGCCTGCTGCTTCTCGACGAGCCGTTCGAAGGCCTGGCGCCGGCGCTCTCGACGCGGCTCGCAGAGGTCATCGCGTCGCTGAAAGGCAGCGCCGTCTCGGTGCTGATCGCGCAGAGCGATCTCAACCATTCGCGCCGGCTCGTCGACAGCGAGTGCGTGATCGAGCGCGGCGCCAACGTCGAGGCCGCCGCGGCGTGAATCCGTGGCGCGACCGGCCCGTGCCGGCGATGCGCGACGAGGCGCTGTTCGACGATCGCGTCGTGCGCTGCTTCGTCGATCGGCCGGCCAGCCTGCTCGCGATGTTCGAGAGGGCACGCGAAGCGCACCCGCGCGGAGATGCAGTGGTCTGCGACGGCCGTCGCTGGAGCTACGCCGAGACCGGCGCCGAGGCCGGGCGCCTCGCCGCCGGCTTCGCGACGCGCGGCATCGGCGCCGGCGACCGCGTCCTGATGCTGCTCGGCAACCGCCCCGAGTTCATCTTCGTGCTGCTCGCCTTGCAGCAGCTCGGCGCGATCTCGGTGCCGGTCGGCATCCGCGAGCAGCGGCCCGGGCTGGCTTACATCGCGGGCCAGTGCGAGGCGAAGGCCATCGTGTTCGACGACGTCCTGGCGGATCGCGTGCCGACCGCGGCCGACGCGCCGTTGCTCAGGCTGCGTGTCGCCGCCGGGTCGCTCTTCGCCTGGCCGGCAGTCGGCGATGCAGCGCCCGCCGTCGTGCCGATACACGAAACCGACGTCGCGGTGATCCTCTACACCTCGGGCACGACCGGCCATCCGAAGGGCGCGATGCTCACGCACCTCAACATCGTCCACTCGGCGCTGCACTTCGAGGCCTGCATGGGCCTCGGGCCCAACGATCGCGCGGCGCTCGCAGTGCCCGCGAGCCACGTCACCGGGCTGGTCGCGATCGTCGCGGCGATGTGGCGTGCGGGCGGCGCGGTGATCGTCGTGCCGGAGTTCAAGGCCGAGGCCTTCGTGGCGCTCGCCGCGCGCGAGCGCGTGACCTACACGCTGATGGTGCCGGCGATGTACCGCCTCTGCCTGCTCTCGGATGGCCTCGCGCACGCCGACCTGTCGGCGTGGCGCGTCGGCGGCTACGGCGGCGCGCCGATGCCGGTCGCGATCATCGACGAGCTCGCCACGCGCCTGCCCGGACTCACGCTTCAGAACGCCTACGGGGCCACCGAGACCACGTCGCCGGCGACGATGATGCCGCCCGGCATGACCCGCGACCACGCCGACTCGGTCGGCGTCGCCCTGCCCGCCGCCGAGATCCGCGTCATGGACGACGATGGCCGCGAGCTGGCACGCGGCGAGACCGGAGAGATCTGGATCGGCGGGCCGATGGTCGTGCCCGGCTACTGGGCGGACCCCACGGCGACTGCGCGCGAGTTCACCGCCGGCTTCTGGCACTCCGGCGACCTCGGCTCGATCGACGCCGAGGGCTTCGTCCGCGTCGTCGACCGCAAGAAGGACATGCTCAATCGCGGCGGCTACAAAGTCTATTCTGCGAAGGTCGAGAGCGTGCTGATGGCGTGGCCGGGCGTCGTCGAGGCGGCGGTGATCGGCTTCGCGTGCCCCGTGCTCGGCGAGCGCGTTCAGGCTGTCCTGCATGCGCCCGAAGCCAGCGTCGATGAAGCGGGGCTGCGGGCGCACTGCGCGGCGCGGCTGGCCGACTACGAAGTGCCGGAACGGTTCGTCTGGAGCGCCGGGCCGCTGCCGCGCAATGCCAACGGCAAGGTCATGAAGCGACTGCTGCGCGACGGCGCATCGCCCTCGTGAAGATCAACGAGATCGCCTGCTGCGTCGCATGCGAGCGACCGAGCCGCCGTCCGAGCGGCCCACCGCGGGGAACTCCCGCATCCTCAAGGAGCCAAGAATGAATCGCAAACAGATCGGCCTGCTCGTCGCCGCATCGGTCGCCAGCTTCGCCATCGCGGCGCAGACCCCCTGGTACCCGAGCAAGTGGGGCGCGAACGACGAGATCGGCGCCGCCAACTACATGACAGCCGACACCGCCCTGCAGGCGGCCCGGCTGATCAAGACCGGCAAGGTCTATTCGCTCGGCATCACCGTGAGCACGACGACGCCGGCCTACCCGCCGCGGACCTGCTCTCTCTACATCGTCCAGCCCGGCCAGACCGGCTCGGCCGACGGCCTCGGGCCGACGCACACGACCTACAACGACGACATCCTCAACTGCTGGAACGGCATCGGCACGCAGATCGACGGCCTGGGCCACATCGGCATCGGCGACCGCTACTACAACGGCATCAAGTGGGGCGAGTTCGCGCAGACGAGCGGGCTGAAGAAGCTCGGCACCGAGAAGATCCCGCCGATCGTCGCGCGCGGCGTCGTCCTCGACATGGCCGGGCTGATGGGCGTCGACGTCGTCAAGGAAGGCACCGCCTTCAACAAGGTCGAGATCGACGCCGCCCTGAAGAAGCAGGGGCTGGAGATCCGACAGGGCGACGTCGTCATCTTCCACACCGGCTGGCTGAGTCTCATCGAGAAGGACCCGAAGCGCTTCGGCACGGTCGAGCCCGGGCTCGGCCGCGAAGGCGCGCGCTACCTGGTCTCCAAGGGCGTCGTCGCCGTCGGCGCCGACACCTGGGCGGTCGAGGCGATCCCGTTCGAACCGGGCGCCGGCGTCTTCGAGGTGCACCAGATCCTGCTGCCGATGAGCGGCACCTACATCCTCGAGAACATCAACACCGCCGAGCTCGTGAAGGACAAGGCCTGGGAGTTCATGTTCGTCCTCGGCCACAACAAGTACCAGGGCGCGGTGCAGTCGATGATCAATCCGGTGGCGATCCGCTGACTGCCAGGATCGCGGGCGCAACGGCCCCTGCGCGGCCGTTGCGCCCGACCGACGTTGGGCGGGACACTAGCTGCTCTTGAGGATGACGCGCCGCTCGATCGTGCCTACAAGCCGAATGGAGATGGGCACCGTTCATGCTAACCACCGATGGGAAAAGCGGGGTCTCCGTGCAGACTCCCGAAATACGTCGCCGCGCCGGTCCAGCACCGGGGACTTGCGTCGACAGGCCTCCTCGCTCATCGATTCGATGCTTCACCTTCGAATGTGGAATCGGGAATCGCTGGGCCTCGCGTCCAATTCGATCCTGCTCGGCTTGCTGGTCGCGGCCGCGGGCTTGCTCATCGCGGCCACGCCCGCGGGCGCGGAACTGGAAGAGCACTTCGGACTGGGCTGGCTGTTCTCCATCCGCGGCCCGGCGGTGCCGCCGAGCGACGTGGTCATCGTCGCCATTGACGAACGATCCGCGCGCGACCTGGGCCTGCAGGACAGGCCGAGCACCTGGCCGCGCTCGCTACACGGTGAGATCGTGCGCTATCTCGCCAAGGCCGGTGCGCGGGTCGTCGCATTCGACCTGACCTTCGACGCGCCCGGCGCGAAGCCGGAGCATGACCAGGCCTTCGCCGATGCGATCCGGTCCGCGGGCAATGTCCTGCTCGCCGAATCGATCCGGCGCGACACGCTTCGCATTCAGGGTGCGGACGCGACGGCGTCGACACGCGCCGTCATCGAAAGCCGGTCGTTGCCTATCGCGGTTCTCCAGGAGGCAGCGCGAGGAAGTGCCCCGTTCATGCTTCCCAAGGACTCGCGGGTGGACACCTATTGGACCTTTCTCGACGATGCCAGGGCGACGCCGACGTTGCCGGTGCTGGCTTTCCGTGTCTTCGCGGACGCCGCGACCGCCTCCGGGCCGACGCGGCTCATGCCCGACGAGAGAAGACGTTTCGACCGCAGCTTGCTCGGACTGTCAACGTCCGCCGAGAGCCGCTATCTCAATTTCTACGGCCCGCCGCGGACGATCACCACGGTGTCCTATTCAGACGTCCTGATCGCTGCGCGTTCCTCCCCTTCGGCGGCCGGCGCTCCGGTGAGCGACGCCTCCTTCAAGGACAAGGCGGTCTTCATCGGCTACGCGGCGGCCACGCCGGCAGGGCAGGACCGCTTGCGCGACGATTACCGCACCGTCTACTCCGAGGTCAGCGGGCTCGATCTGAGCGGCGTGGAGATCGCGGCGACGGCATTCGCGAACCTGATCGAAGACCGTGCCGTCCAGCCGGCAGGCCTGCCCTGGCAACTGGTAATTGTCGGCGTCTGGGGACTGGCGCTGGGGTCGATCTGCCGTCTCGCGCGGCCGATCTTCGCGACCTTCATCGTGGTCTCGGCCTCCGCGGCGTACCTGTGGATCGTGTTTGAGCGCTTCGCCGACGCGGCGCTGTGGCTGCCGTCGATGATCCCCGTCGCCGTGCAGACCTCCCTGGCCCTTTTCGCCGGCGTCTGGCTCAACTACCGCGACACCAAGCGCGAGCGCGAAGGGATCAAGCGGGCATTCGGCTTCTTCCTGCCTCGAGCTGTCGTCGATCAGCTCTCCCGCGACCTCGGGCCGATGACGCGTCCCAACCAGGTCGTCTTCGGCGCCTGCCTCTCGACCGATGCGGAGAAGTACACGGCACTCGCCGAGCAGACAGAGCCCGGCCGGCTTGGCGAGCTGATGAACGAGTACTACGCCCACCTGTTCGTTCCGGTCGAGCGATCCAAGGGCGTGGTCGCCGATATCGTCGGAGACTCGATGGTCGCCGTCTGGGCCAGGACGTCCTCGGACATCGACGTCCGCCGCAGCGCCTGCCAGGCGACGCTCGAGATCGCCGAGTCACTGGCCGAGTTCAACGAGCCAGGCCGAGGCGACAGGCCATCGCTGCTCACCCGCTTCGGGCTCCATTCGGGCGACATGCTCTTCGGCAACATCGGCGCCTCCGGGCACTACGAGTACCGGGCCGTCGGCGACATCGTCAACACCGCATCGCGGATCCAGGGATTGAACAAGGTGCTGGGGACTCGCATCCTGGCATCGGCGGAGTCGGTTGAGGGCCTGGACGAGTTCGCGGTCAGGCCGCTCGGTTCTTTCCTGCTCGCCGGCAAGGCTAATGCCGTGACGATCGTCGAGCTCCTCGGGCGTCGCGGCGAAGGCGGCGTCGCCGGATCCGACAGTGCCTTGCGCCGCGATTTCGCACTCGGCATCGAGGCGTTCTGCGAGCGGCGGTGGCAAGAGGCCGGGGCTGCGTTCGCCCGGGTCCTCGAAGTCGAACCCGGCGATGGCCCCTCGCGGTTCTACGCGACGCGATGCGAGCGGCTCGGGCTCGATCCTCCCGGCGAAGGATGGTCGCCGACGATCCGGATCGAGAGCAAGTGACGCTCTCTCGCGGCGTCGAACTTCCTTTGCGGAACGACGCCGACGGTGTAAGCTTTTCTCGCGGCCTCCCAAGACGGCGATTCCTTGCAAACTCGAGGAGTCGAAGGAAGAACATGTTCAAGGTGCGCCCGAGGGAAGACATGGCAAATGTCGGAGGGAGCAGAAACGGCTCGACTCGTTTCTTTCGGATGCCCTTGGTCGGCGCTGGGCTCGTTGCAGCCATGCTCCTCGCCTTGGCGGGACCGACGCACGCGGCAGATTGCACCGCGCCAGTCGCCCAGCTCGTGCTCGTCAAGGGCAGCGTCGAACTGGTCCGTAAGGGAACCACGCAACTGGTGGCCGCAGATACGAGCGCAGGGATCTGCGCGGGCGATACGGTGGTCGTCCATCAGCGTAGCCAGGCGGCCTTGCTGCTGTCGAACGCGACCGTCGTGCGACTCGACCAAGGCACGACGCTCACCGTCTCCCCCGGCTCCGGTGAGCGGCCTGCGCTCCTGAATGTCGTGTCCGGCGCGATCTACGTCATCAGTCGGACGCCGCGCCCCTTCCGGGTGAAGACGCCGTACATCAATGCCAA
Organism: Burkholderiales bacterium; assembly: GCA_038236565.1. Classification (GTDB taxonomy): domain Bacteria; phylum Pseudomonadota; class Gammaproteobacteria; order Burkholderiales; family Burkholderiaceae_C; genus Schlegelella_A. The sequence continues at coordinate 19,426 of JBBRZP010000004.1, forward strand.
CGTCGAGGGCACCGAGTTTCTCGTCGAGGCGCAGCGAGCGAGCGGAGCCTTTGTCGATCCGAGCTGCCCACGGGAGCCAGACCCGTTCGCCGGCAAGTCGGAAACCGACCGAATCACGGTCTACGAGGGTCGCGTACGTGTGACCAATGATGCTGGCACCGAAGGCATGACCCTCGTCGCCGGCGAGTCGGCTGCGGCCACCGCGTCGACGGGTCCCGTCCGCGATGTCCTCGTACGCCCGCGAGACGCCGTGGTGTGGACTCTCCATGTGGAGCCGATCCTTTCGTCCGAACAAGTTTCCCAACCGGTGATTGCATGCGCAAGCCGGCTGCTCACGGTGGGGCGAATCGACGAAGCGAAGCGCAAGCTCGAAGCGGCGTTGCCCGCCGACCTGAACAAGGGCCGTCCGAACGACGCCGTGTCGTACGCCTTGTTGACGACGATCGCGGTCGCCCAAGGTGACAAGGAAAAGGCAACGCTCTACTCCGAGTTGGCCCTGAAGCTCGACGACAGCTCTGCCGCGGCCTGGGTTGCCCGCTCGTATGCGCAACAGGCCAGCTTTCAAATTGAAGATGCCCTGACAAGCGTGCGAAGAGCCAACGGCATTTCGCCCGACGCACCGAGGCAGGCCCGCCTGGCCGAATTGGAACTGGCCATCGGCGACTCGAACGCCGCGCTCATCGCCGCCACCGAGGCCGCGAGATTGAATCCGGACTTGCCCCGTGCCCACAGCGTCATGGGCTTCGTTCGCCTTGTGCGAATCGAGACGAAGAGCGCAAAGGAGTCTTTCGGAACGGCCATCCGGCTCGACGCCACCGATCCCCTGCCGCGGCTCGGCCTCGGGCTTGCGAAGATTCGCGAAGGCGACTTGTCGGGAGGCCGGCAGGAGATCGAGCTGGCCGCCATCCTCGACACCGAAAGCTCGTTGGTTCGAAGCTATCTCGGCAAGGCGTACTACGAAGAACGAAGGGATGGTCTGGCGGAAACGCAGTTCGCACTGGCGAAAGACTTCGATCCGAAGGATCCGACTCCCTGGCTCTACGGAGCGATTCTCAAGCAGGTCGAGAACCGGCCCGCTGAAGCTCTTCTCGATCTACAGAAGTCGATCGAGCTCAATAACAATCGAGCGGTCTACCGCTCGCGCCTGCTGCTCGACCAGGATCAAGCGTCCCGAATGGTCAGCCTGGCCCGCACCTATCGCGCGATCGGCTTCGACCAGTTGGCCCTGCTCGAAGCGGTCAAGTCACTGAGCCTGGACCCTGGCGACGCATCTGCTCACCGCTTCCTGTCGGACTCCTATGCCGGCCAGGTGCGCAGCGAGGGCGCCCGCGTGGGCGAACTGTTCCAGGCGCAGCTGAGGCAGCCGCTGGCTCTCAACACCGTTTCACCTGAACTGCTCACGGACCGACGGCAAGTGTTCGCGGAGCTGGGCCCGGCGCAGGCCAGCAGTCACGAATTCACTCCGCTGTTCGGCCGGGACCAAGTCGCCATCAAAGTGGATGGCCTGCTCGGGAGCAACCGCACGATCGGAGAGCAGGTCTTTGCCTCGGCCCTCACGGGCAACATCGCGTACAGCGCGGGCCAGTATCACTACGAAACGAAAGGGCTGCGCGAGAACAACGATCTCAAGCGGGATACGTACGACGCCTTCGTGCAGGTCGGCCTGACACCTTCGGTGCGCATCCAAGCCGAACTGCGCGATGACCGCTCGCGTCAGGGCGACCTCTCGTTTCGCTTCGACAGCGACGACTTCAGCCGCAATCTCAGGGACGAATCCCAGCGCCAATTGGTCCGCGTGGGTGGAATTGTCGTCCTCGATCAGCGATCGAGCATCGTCGTTTCGGCGTTGACTGGTCGGTTCAAGGAGAAATTGTTCTCCAAGCTCGATCCGGGCAATTCCTTCGAGGATCGCGAGCACATCGACGCCGGCGAGCTTCAATATTTGATCAAGGCACCCGCGTTTCATCTCACGACTGGATTTGCGTCATACATGAACAGCGTTGTGCTGGAAGACCCCGGGGGAGAGACGAACAGCGACGAGAGAGGCCGGAGCTTGTACGCGCTGGTCGTCCTCACGAGCCTGCCATGGGGACTGCGCCCGGAAATGGGAGTGAGTCAGGACACCTTCGAGCAGGCAGGTGTCCGCGTTTCGAAGACGAATCCCAAACTCGGACTCTTGTGGACGCTCTCCAGAGACACCACTCTTCGTGCGACCTCGTTCAAGACAATCAAGCGCAGCTTCGATGCCAATCAGACGCTTCAGCCATCGCAAGTCTTCGGATTCAATCAGGTCTTCGACGATCCCAACGGGACACTATCTCGGCGCAACGGTGTGGCGCTGCACCACACCCTTTCTGAAGAGACCTTTGTGGGTGCAGAGCTCTCGACGCGGAAGTCCAGGGTTCCCAACTTTCCAGGCGAGCCGTACTCCGATTGGAATGAGCGTTTCTCCAAAGCGTACTTCTATCGCGTGCTGAACGCCCGAACGACACTCTCGGCCGAGCTTCAGTATGAGCATCTGCAGCGTCCCGACGACAATCCCGGCAACGAGGCGTTCACAGATGTCAGGTCGGTCATGCTCCCGATCTCCTTGCGCATCAATTGGCCCGCAACCTGGTCGGCAGTTCTCGAAGCGAACTATGTGAACCAGAGAGTTCGATTCATCGATCGGGCGGATGAAGTCGTCGACGGCAAGAGTAGTGTCGTGGTTGCGAACGCGAGCCTCGCCTTTCAGTTTCCGAACCGCAACGGTTTCGTCTCCCTCGAGGCGAAGAATCTGTTCGATCGACGATTCAGGTATCAGGAGATCGACGCGTTTTCCGCTCCGAGGATTTCGCCCAGAAGGACGTTGCTGGTGCGACTGTCCACATCGTTTTGAACCCGTCCCTGTTCCCGCTTCGATGTGAAGCGACTTACTTGAAAGAGGAAGACATGCCTACTGTCACCAATATCGCCTTGGCCATCTACATCAGCAACACGGGCAAGATTCTCGCTACCGAGAGCCTCGCCGGAGGCAGCCGAGACATCCCGGACAACCAGCTCGAATGTTCGCGAACGACGGACGATCCCACGGTTCTGGGCGTCGACCTCCGCGTCAGCGTCGTCAAGAAGGGCGGCGATTGCGGAGGCGGCGAATACATGGCCCTCAGGACGTGCTACGACATGTTGGGGCGCAGAGTGCCCTGCTTTTGATCAATAGCGCGCAGGCGGCCCGCGATCACGATCCGGGCCAACGTGCCGGCGCCCGCGCCACCTTCGCCCGCTGCAGCAACCACCCCAATGCCGCTGCATTGAACCCAGCCCCATTCTCGATATTGCTCAAATGCCCCGCCCGCGGCAGCACGCTGACCGGCGCGCCACCGAGCTTGGCCGCCATCTCGAAGTGCATCTCCGGCGGCGTGAGCGGATCGTCGGCGCCAACGATGAAGTGTGCCGGCGCGGCAATGACACGGATGTCGCCGACATCGACCTGATCGACCGTCGCCTGCAATGACTTGATGTACGACGCCTTGTGCAGCGAGGCGATGCTCTCGACCAGCTCCTGCAAGTGCTCCGCCGTTGCGTGCGGCCCGACGAGCGAGCGCGCGACGGCGTCGGCGATGTCGCGCGGCTCCTTGCCTGCGAGCAGCGGTGCACGGCGACTGTCGACGAAGGCGCGACGCTGCTCGGGCGAGAACGCGGTGAAGCCTTCGTGCGTGTCGACCAGCGTCAGCGTCGCGACCCGGTCCGGATGGAGCAGCGCCGCGCGCATGGCGATGCGACCGCCCATCGACAGGCCGACGAGGTGCGCGCGCTCGGCGCCGAAGTGGTCGAGCACGCGCAGCACGTCGCCGACGAAGTCGTCGAAGGCGAGCGTGCCGTCGTAGTCGTCGCTCGCGCCGTAGCCGCGCGCGTCCCAGGCGGCGCAGGCGAAGTGCGGCGCGAACGCGGGCAGCTGGCGGCGCCAGTTGCTTCGGTTGCCGCCGATGCCGTGCATGAAGAGGACGAGGCCGCCGCGACCGTCACCCGCGAGGTCAAGGGCGAGGGCCGGCGGGCCGGGGACGCGGTAGGGGGCGGTGTCGGTCATGGTCGTCGTCACAGTCCCAGGTAGGCCTGCCGAATCTGCGGGTCGTCGGCGAGCGTGCCGGCGTCGGCGTGACGCGCGACGCGGCCGTTCTCGATCACGTACCCGTAGCCGGCGACGGCGAGCGTGCGCCGCACGTCCTGCTCGGCGAGGAGCACGGTGATCGACTCGGCGGCGAGCGTCCGCACGAGATCGAACATGTACAGCGCGACCAGCGGCGCGAGGCCGAGCGTCGGCTCGTCGAGCAGCATCAGCGCCGGCTCGGCCATCAGGCCGCGGCCGATCGCGAGCATCTGCTGCTCGCCGCCGGAGAGCGTCGCGGCGAGCTGGTGATCGCGATCGCGCAGGATCGGGAACAGGTTGTAAACGCGTTCGAGCCCGCGCTTCGAGTTCGGCCGCGCGCGTGCGTTGACGCCGCCCAGACGCAGGTTGTCGCGCACCGAGAGTCCGGGAAACACCATCCGTCCTTCGGGCACGAGGACCAGGCCGGCCTGCACCCGCTCGGCGCACGACGCGCGCGTGATGTCCTCGCCGCGCCAACGGATGCGCCCGCCCGCGACGGGCAGCAGGCCGCATAGTGTCTTCATCAGCGTCGTCTTGCCTGCGCCGTTGGCGCCGAGCAGTGCGGTCGCACCGCCCGGCTGCACGGCGATCGTGAGGCCGTGCAGGATGCGCGTCGCGCCGTAGCCGCCGACGAGATCGTCGACCTCGAGCAGCGCGCTCACACCGTGCTCCCGAGGTAGGCCGAGAGCACGCGCGGATCGGCGCCGATCTCGTCGGGCGTGCCGATGGCGATGCATTCGCCGTGATGCAGCACGACGATGCGCGCGCACAGATCCATCAGCGCCTGCATCACGTGCTCGATGACCAGCAGCGTCAGGCCATGCGACTCGCGCAGGCGCCGCAGCGTCACGAGCATGTGCGCGACCTCGGTCGGCGTGAGGCCGGCCATCACCTCGTCGAGCAGGACGAGGCGCGCGCCGGTGGCGACCGCGCGCGCGATCTCGAGACGCTTCTGGCCCGACAGCGTCAGCGTGCCCGCGGGTCGGTCGGCCACGTCGTCAAGGCCGAGCGCGGCGAGGACCGGCTCGGCGTAGCGATCGGCGGCGGCGCGATTCGGCATCGCGGCGCGCCCGAACATCGCCGCCGTGCGCAGGTTCTCGCGCACGGTGAGCGCCGGGAACGGCTTGACGATCTGGAACGTGCGGCCGACCCCGAGTCGGCAGACGCGATCGGGCGACAGTCCCGCGGTCGAGCGGCCGTCGACCTCGACGCGCCCAGTGGTCGGTCGCGCATTGCCGGCGATCAGGCTGAAGAGCGTCGTCTTGCCGGCGCCGTTGGCGCCCATCACGCCGACGGTCTCGCCCTCGGCGACGTCGAAGCTGACATCGGCGAGCGCGACCAGGCCGCCGAAGCGCTTGCCGAGCCCGCGCACGGACAGGAGCGGCGCGCTCACGGCGTCTCCGTCAGCGCGGCGGCGCCGCGCCGTCGCCCGGACCGATCGAAGAGGCCGACAAGGCCGTCGGGCACGAGCAGCACGAACACGAACAGGATCGCCCCGAGCAGGATCATGTAGAGCAGAGGCGCGCGCGCCCAGAGCAGCTCCGACAGCAGCGCCAGGAAGACGACACCGAGCAGCGGCCCGCGGGTGTCGTCGCCGCCGCCGAGCACGGCCATCGCGATCACGGTCACCGAGAGCATCGGATCGAAGACCTGGCCGACGACGAAATAGGTCGAGCGCAGCGCCATCACGCCGCCGACCATTCCGGGGATCGCGGCCGAGAGCACGAATGCGGCGAGCTTGTAGCGCACGACCGGCACGCCGAGCGTCTCGGCCGCCTCTTCGTTCTCGCGCAGCGAGCGCAGGCCGTGGCCGAAGCGCGAGCCGCTCACCCACGCGAGCAATCCGATTGCCGCCAGCGCAAGCGCGAACATCGCGAAGTAGATCGTCACCAGGTCGGGCGCGCCGAAGAGGATGCGGCTCGCCGTGCCCGCCGCCGACTCGGCCGCGATGATGCTGTACTTCACGAGCTCGGCCAGGCCGTAGGTGAGGATCACGAAGTACGGCCCGCGCACGCGCAACACGGGCAGCCCGACGAGCGCTGCGAACGCCGCCGCGAGCAGCCCGGCGGCGGGCACGGCGACGAGCAGCGGGATCTTCTGCCAGGTGACGACGACGAGCGTCGCGCCCAGGCCGTAGAACACGACAGAGCCGAGGGAGACGTAGCCGGTCATCTTCGAGAGCACGCACCAGCTCTCGGTGAGCGCGAGCCACATGAGAAGCGCCAGGCCGACGCCGATGGCGTAGTCGTTGGCGAAGAAGGGCAGCGCGGCGAGGACGGCGAAGCCGGAGACGAGCGCCGATGCCCAGACGCGGCTCGCGATCAGCCCGCGCATGGTCCGCGTCTCAGCGCCTGGCCGCGCGTCGCGCGAACAGACCGTCGGGAAAGAGAAGCAGCGCGCCCACGAAGCTGCCGTAGAGCAGCACCGAGCGCAGGTTCGCCGACGTCAGCGCGACGCCGTAGGTCTCGATCGCGCCGAGCAGCAGCGCGGCGAGCAGGCCCGCCTTCACGTTGCCAAGCCCACCGAGGATGATGACGATGAAGCCGGCGATCGTGAACGGGAAGCCCGAGAACGGCGAGAACTGCTCGAGCATCGAGACCAGCGCGCCGGCAAGCGCGGCGCTCGCGAAGCCGAGCACGAAGCTCGTGCGCTGGACGCGGTCGACATCGACGCCGACGATGTACGCGGCCTCGCGCCGTTCGATCACCGCGCGCATCGCCAGGCCGGCGATGTTGCGCGAGAGAAACCAGGCGACGGCGATGCACGTCGTGCCGGCGACGACGAGCGCGACCAGGCGATTGCCGGTCATCGCCACGTTGCCGAGGTGCCAGACGTCGCTCAGGGATGCGACGCTGCGCGTGTTCGGCGTGAACGCGAGCGCGGTGATGTTCTGGACGAGGATCGACAGGCCGAAGAAGAGCAGCAGCGAGTTCGCCTCGAGCCGCCCGGCGCTCGCCGGCGTCGACGACGCGAGCAGGCGCCGGAACACGCCGCGATAGAGGCCATAGCCGACGAGCCCGCCGAGCGCGGCCACGAACGGCGCGGCCACGAGCGGCGAGACGCCGAGCAGGGCGAACGCGCCGTACGCCGCGTAGGCCCCGAGCATGACGACGTCGCCATGGGCGACGTTGAGCATCCGCATCGTCCCGTACACCAGGTTCAGCCCGAGCGCGATCAGCGCATAGAGCGAACCGGTGACGAGCGCCGCGAACAGGAACTGCCCCGAGAGCAGCGTCTCGAGCAGCGACATCGTCTAGCGACAATTCACCTGGATCACCAGCCCTTCTTCGGCTCGTACTTGCCGGTGGCGATGCTCGCCGGCCAGACGATCTGCAGCTTGCCCCTCTGGTACTGGACGAAGGCCGTCGGCGTGATGCTGTTCTGCACGCCGTCGAACTTCACCTTGCCATTGACGGTGTCGAAGGTCGTGCTCGAGACGTAGGCGCGGATCTTCTCCTTGTCGAGGCCGTTCTTGGCCACCGCCTGCTCGAGGATCTCGAGCGACATCCAGGCCAGCGCCGAGTTCAGGAAGTCGGGGTCCTCGCCGAACTTCTTGACGTAGGCGTCGTAAAAGGCCTGCGAGCCCTTCCAGTCGGCGCGCGGCGCCCAGTGGGCGATGCTGACGACGCCCTCGGCCGAAGGCGCGCCGACGGCCTTCGGGAAGAAGGCGTCTGTCGGGCCGATGGCGATGAACTGGAACGGCGCGTTGACGCCGAGCTCCTTGGCCTGCTTGGCGTAGAGCACCGAGTCGCCCGGGTAGGCGAGCGCGAGCACGGCGTCGACATTCGCGCTCCTGACCTGCGTCAGCACCGGCGTCATGTCCTTGATGTCAGGCGGATACTCGCTCGAGACCTTGACCTCGATGCCGGCCTTCTTCAGCTCGGGCTCGAGGAAGTTCTTGATCTCCTTGGTGAACGGCAGCACGTTCGAGATCACCGCCACCGACTTCACGTTCTGCGCCTTCAGCATCGCCGTCAGCTCGGCGCCGATGCGGTCCGGGATGGCCGAGGTCGGGAACCAGATGTAGCCCGGCTTGACCTGGCGCAGCGCCACCGACGCGGCGGTGTTGCCGATCATCGGGAACTTGTACTTCTCGAGCACCGGCGCGATCGAGATGTGGAACGGCGTGCCCCAGGGCGCCAGCAGCAGGTCGACCTTGTCGTCGGTGATCAGCTTCTCGTAGATGCGCACCGCCTGCTCGGGCTTGGACTGGTCGTCGTAGGTGACGAACTCGACCTTGCGCTTGGTGCCGCCGACGTCCATGCCGCCTCGGGCGTTGACCTGCTCGCGCCAGAGCTCGTAGGTGTTCATCTGCGACGGCGTCGCCATGGCGAGCATGCCGGTGCGGGCCATCGAGAAGCCGATGCGCAGGGGCTTGTCGGCCTGGGCCCAGGCCGGAACGGTGGCGACGGCCGCGAGCGTGGCGAGCACGAGCGCGCGGCGAGTGGAAGAACGTGTCATGGGTGACCTCCTGAGTGTTGTGGTGTGGTCGAGCCGACCGATCGCATCCAGGCCGCGGCGCGCGCGGGCCAGCCCGATCGCGCGTCGCCGCAGGCCAGGCTGGCCTCGAAGTGGTCAGAGGCTTCGAGGACATGGGACTCTGCCGGCACGCCGGCCGCGCGGAGGGCGTCGAGCATCTGTGCGGCTTGCGTGACGAGATGCGGGAAGTCGCGGCCGCCGTGCGTGAGGAGAAATGGCGCGGCGACGCGCGGGTCGATGCGCAGCAGCGGCGACGCGTCGTAGGCGCGGTCGTGCGGCTGCTCGGGACCGAGGAAGCGCGGCCGGGCGGCGAGGCCGCTGGCAGCGTCGAATCGATAGACGCCGGACACCGGCAGGCAGCCGCGCACGACGTCGTTCGGCAGCGCTCGCTGCAGCCGCCATGGCGCCGAGACGGCGAGCCACGCGGCGTAGTGCCCCCCGGCCGAGTGGCCGCCGACGAAGATGCGGCCCGGGTCGCCGCCGTGCTCGCCGACGTGCGCATGCGCCCACGCCACCGCGTCGGCGGCGTCGTTGACGCCGGCCGGGAACAGGTGGGCCGGAGCGAGCCGGTAGCCGGCGGTGACGAAGGTGACGCCGAGCGCGTTGAGCGCCGGCGCCATGAAGCTCATCCACTCCTTGTAGCCGCCGGTCCAGCCGCCGCCGTGGAAGAAGACGAGCACGTCGCCGCTCGGCTCGGCCGCCGCATGCACTGCGAGGCTGCAGTAGGCGTCGTCGCCGTACGAGAACTCCGCGCCGACGACGCCCTCGCCCGCCGCGAGCACGCGCTCCTGATACGCGCGACCGAGGGGCGAGAGCGGCTCCTGCGGCGGATAGTCGGCGATGTTCATGTGTCCGCCCGGTCGCTTTGCGCGATCAGCCCGCGCAGGACGCGCTCGCCCGTCAGCGGCAGATCGCGCAGGCGCAATCCCGTGGCGTCGGCGACGGCGTTGGCGATCGCCGCTGCGACGCCGTTGATGCCGAGCTCGCCGACGCTCTTGGCGCCGAACGGGCCGCTCGGCTCGTCGGACTCGATCAGGTACGCGCGCAGCGTCTCGGGCAGCTCGGCGAAGGTCGGGATCTTGTAGTCCATCAAGCTCGGGTTGGCGAGGCGCGCACCGTCCCAGACCATCTCCTCGGTGAGCGCGAAGCCCATGCCCTGGACGAACGCGCCCTCGATCTGGCCGGTCGCCATCAGCGGATTGATGGCGCGGCCGATGTCGCAGGCCGACCACGCGCCGACGACGCGCACCTTGCCCGTCGCCTCGTCGACCTCGACCTCGGCGACGACGGCGTTGAAGCTGAAGATGCCGATCTGCGCGAACGGCAGGCCGAGCGCGATGGCGCGCTTCGGGTCGAAGGTCTTCTGGTCGAAGACCCAGCTGTGCGTGCCGATGATCGGCCCGCCCGCGGCCCAGTGGGCGCGGCCGGAGATCTGCGCGAAGGTGACGGCGCGGTCCTCGACGCCCTTGATCGCGACCCTGCCGCCGGGCAGGAGCTCCAGGTCGTCGACCGAGCACTCGAGCATCTCGCCGGCGTGCTCCTTCAGCTTCTTCTCGACCTCGGCCGCGGCGCCGACGACCGAGCGGCCGGCGACATACGTGACGCGGCTCGCCGTCGTGCCCCAGTTGTAGGGCGAGCCGTCGGTGTCGGGGCTCGCGATGGCGACCTGATCGACCGGCACCTTGAGCGACTCGGCACAGATCTGCGTCAGCACGGTGTTCGAGCCCTGGCCGATGTCGACCGCGCCGGTGTTGAGCAGGATGCTGCCGTCCTCGAGCATGCGCACGATCGCGCCCGAGGCGAGCAGGCCGCTGACGTGGGCGGAGAGCGCGACGCCGCGGCCGCGGCGCAGGCCGTCGCCGACGGCCCCCGCGGATGCGTTCTTCCAACCTGACTCGCGCTCGACCACGTCGACGCATTCGGCGAGCCCGTTCGAGTGGACCGGCTGGCCGCCGAACCACGGGTCGCCGGGGACGAGCATGTTCTTGCGCCGGAGCGCGATCGGTTCGATCCCGAGCTTGGACGCGATCTCGTCGAGCTGCGTCTCGGTCGCGAAGGTCACCTGCGGCACGCCGAAGCCGCGGAACGCGCCGAAGCGCAGCTTGTTCGTGTAGGCGACGCGACCGTGTGCGAGCACGTGCGGGATGCGGTACGGGCCGCACTGCATCAGCAGCGCGTAGCCGAGCACGCCCGGACTGTCGTCGCCGTAGGCGCCGCCGTCGAGCAGCAGCTCGATCTCGCGCGCGACCAGCGTGCCGTCGGCGGTCGCGCCGGTCTTGACGCGGATCCGGAACGGATGACGCGCGCGCACGGTCTCGAAGTCTTCCTCGCGGCTCAGGATCAGCTTGACCGAGCGCCCGGTCTTCATCGCCAGCAGCACGACCGCCGGCTGCACGTGCGCTTCCATCTTGTTGCCGAAGCCGGCGCCGACGCGCGGCGTGAGGCAGCGCAGCTTCGTCATCGGCAAGCCGAGCGATTCGCACACGCTCGCCTGGACTCGGAATACCGACTGGTTCGCCGACAAGAGCGTGACGCGGCCGGCGGCGTCGATCTCGGCCAGCGCGCCGCACGGCTCGAGCGAGACGTGCGCCTGTGCCTGCGTCGTGTACGTCGCCTCGACGACCACGTCGCATTGCGCCCAGGCCGCGGCGGCATCGCCGGTGCGGAACTCGGTGCGCGAGCAGACGTTGTCCTGCGTGCCGGCATCGAACACCTTCACGTAGGCCGCGGCATCGTCGTGGACGAGCGGCGCGCCGGGCTCGAGCGCAGTCGCGGGGTCGACGACGGCGGGCAGCACCTCGTAGTCGACGCGCACGAGACGTGCGGCCGCGCGCGCGATCGCCTCGGTGTCGGCCGCGACCGCGGCGACGATCTCGCCGACGTAGCGCACCTTGCCCTGCGCGAACGCCGGCTCGTCCTTCACGAACGCGCCCATGCGGTGCGTCGGGTCGAGATCGGCGCCGGTGACGACGGCACGCACGCCGGGCAGCGCTCGCGCTGCCGCGACGTCGTAGCCGCGGATGCGGGCATGCGCGTGCGGGCTCTGCACCAGCGCGCCGTGGAGCATGCCGGCGCGATGCAGGTCGGCGATGTAGAGCGCGCGGCCGGCGACCTTCTCGTCGCCTTCGAGCTGGGCGAGCGGCTGGCCGATGGCGCCTGTGAGGACCGCCGTCATGCGCCACCTCCGAGCGAGCGGGCGGCGACGCGAACGGCGGCGACGATCTTGGCGTAGCCGGTGCAGCGGCAGAGGTTGCCCGAGAGCGCGCCGCGCACGGCGGCCTCGTCGGGATCGACGTCGCGGCCGAGCAGCGCGTGCGCCGCGACCAGCATCCCTGGCGTGCAGAAGCCGCACTGCAGCGCGCCGCCTTCGGCGAAGGCGCGCTGCAGCGCCCGCATGCGTGGCTCGTCGACAAGGCCTTCGAGCGTCCGCACGTCGCGGCCGGTGCAGCCGTGCGCGAGCGACAGGCAGGCGCGCATCGGCTCGCCGTCGATCGAGACCGTGCACGCGCCGCACACTCCCTGGTTGCAGCCGCGCTTGGCGGCGGTGAGGTGAAGCTCGTCGCGCAGCGCCGTCAGCAGCGTCGTCGAGAGCGCGACGTGCACGGCGACGCTCTCGCCGTTGACGTCGAGGGCGATGCGCTCGTCGTGCGCTGCGGGCAAGGCCGTTGCGCTCACGTCGCGCCCCGCAGGTCGGCTTCGGCGCGGCGCAGCGCACGCAGCAGCAGGCGCGGGATCAGGAGGCGCCGATAGTCGGCGCTGCCGCGCACGTCGTCGAGCGGATCGGCACGCGCCTCCAGCATCGCGCCGGCGCGGGCCACGGCTGCGTCGCTGCGATCGGACGAGAGCAGCGCGTCGGCGCCGTCGTCCGAGATCGGCGTCGGCCCGCACGCGCCGATGACGGCGCGGACGCGACCGCCCGACGCGATGCACACGGCCGCGGCGGCAGTCGCATAGTCGCCGGCGACGCGGGCGTGCTTCTCGTACGCCGCGCCGCCCGGCTGGCGAGGCACGATCACCGCGGTGACGATCTCGCCGGGCGCGAGCGCCGTCGTGTACCAGTCGACGAAGAAGTCCTTGGCGGCGATGCGGCGCCGGCCCGATGCCGACGCGATCTCGATCTCGGCGCCCGCCGCGACGATCGCGGGCGGGTAGTCGAGGCCTGGATCGGCGAACGAGATCGAGCCGCCGATCGTGCCCATGTTGCGCACCGTCGCGTTGGCGATCTGCGCGGCCGCGCGCGGCACGACGGCAGCCGTGCCCGACAGCGCCAGGCACTCCGAGGTTTCGCGGTGGCGCGTGAACGCGCCGATGCGAACGCGCCCGTCGCCTTCGATGCGGACGCCGCGCAACTCGTCGATGCGCGAGAGGTTGACGAGGCAGTGCGGCTCGATGACGCGCGCGTTCATCATCGCCACGAGCGTCGCGCCGCCGGCGAGCGGGCGGGCGTCGGGATCTTCGGCGAGCCACGCGGTCGCTTCGTCGACCGTGCGCGGCCAGAGCATGCCGGCGAGCGCGGCCATGTCAGTCCCGCCCGGCCGTTCCGAAGGGACTGAGCGCCCCCTTGGCGGGCAGCGAACGCAGTGAGCGTCGGGGCTTCATCTCAGTGCGGCGCGCGCGGGGTGGCGCGGTCGAGGCCGAAGAGACGGCGCAGCCAGCGCACGAAGGCGTTGTGCGCGGTCGCGGGAGCGACCTCGCGCACGACCGGCGTCGACGCGGGCGGCGGGGCTGCGGCCGGCGTCGCGGCCGCCTGCTCCCGTGCAAGCCGCGCCTGCAGGTTCGCTGCGAACGCGTCGCCCAGGTTCTGCGCCTGCTTCTTCATCATGCCGAGCGCGAATCGACCGAGGCGGCCGGTGACGGCGACCTCGGAGGTGTAGTCGACGCGCGTGCCGGCGCCCGCCGGCGAGAGTCGCACCGCGCTCGTGGCCGAGAGCGTGCTCGCGTTGCCGCCCTCCTCGCCGCGCGTCTCGGCGCGGATGCCGTCGGCGTCGCGGCCGGTGATCTCGACGACGAGGTCGAAGCGCGCCTTGATGCCCGCGAGCGCGACGGCGATGACGGCACGGTAACGGTCGGCGTCGATCGCCTCGAGCGATTCGCAGCCGGGCAGGCAAGAGGCCATCAGTCGCGCGTCGAACAGGTGGGCGAGCACCTGAGCGGGCGGCGCCGCGACCTCGAAGGAGCCGTCGATCAGCATCTGCGAGCGAGTTCGTGCTTCAGCGCGCGACGCGCGTGACCTTCATCGCCGGATCGACGATGCGGCCGTCCTCGACGACGACCTTGCCGTCGAGCGCGATCGTGCAGCCGCGCATCGGCACGTCGTAGTGACCGCGCGTCGTGCGCTTGCCGCCGCCTTGCGTGTTCGGGCCGGTCGAGAACAGGAAGTTGCCGGGGAAGCTTCGCGCCGCCGCCCGGGCGCGCTCGGGCGCGTCGCCGTAGAGGGCGATCGCGTCCCAGCGGCACTGCGGGTTGAGGCCCCAGCCGCAGTGGGACACGGCGTACGGATCGCGGTCGGTCGGACCGGTCTCGCCTTCGGCAAGCCACTCGCGCATCAGCGCCGCGTCGACGCCGCCCTCGATCTTCACGATGTGGCCTTCGCGGATGTCGAGCGTGACGGTGTCGACGACGTAGCGGCAGTACGGCAGGATGACGATGTCGCCGGGCGCGATGACGACCTTGCCGTTCGCGCTGCCCTCGTTCGGGAAGGTGTGCAGCAGGCCGACGCCCCAATGGTCGAAGCGGCCGGGCTCGTCGGCCATGCCGTACTGGCTCATCACCGGGTACTCGCCGCAGCGGTAGGTGAAATCGGTGCCGGCCTTGCTCGTGACGCGCACTTCCTTCGTCGCGCGGTAGAGGTCCTGCGCGTGCAGGATCGCCTCCTTCAGGCCGGGCGGCGACTGCAGCTGGTGCAGGTCGTCGGGCGCATCGATCACCATCTGCACGCGTACGCCCTTGGCCTGCACCTCGCGCAGCCACTTCGAGAAGAGCGGCACGTGGAAGATGAGGATCATGTCGGCGGCCATCAGGGCCTCGAGCGTGCCCTTGCACTTGCCGATCGTCGCCACGCCGACGCTGGTCCAGCCGGGGATGGCGTTGACGCACATCTCGTAGATGTCGAAGCCCATCTCCTCGGCGGCGGCGAACGCGGCCTCGATGTACTCGCGCCGGGTGCCGAGGTCGCTGACGACGGCGACCGTCTGGCCCGGACCGACACGGCAGAGCTCGAACTGCCGGCGGTACAGGCCGGTGAGACGGGCCGGGTTGATCTCCTGGGTGCGGATGGCGGCATGCATGCGGCGAACCTCGGCGCGGGCGACGAACGACTGTAAAACGCTCGCCGGAGATGTCAATAGCGAATAGCATTCATTTATCTTCAGGCCGAGAGGCGGCATGCCATGGCGCAGACCAAGAAGGGCGACGTCCACGAAGCCATCCTCGCGGCCGCGTTCGCGCAGTTCTCGGCGCGCGGCTACAGCGAGACCTCGATCCCGGCGATCGCCGCCGCGGCCGGCATCTCGACCGCCAACGTCTACCGCTATTTCCCGTCCAAGCTCGCCATCCTCTACACGCTCTACGAGCCGTGGCTGGTCGCCCACCTCGACCGGCTCGGCAAGACGCTTGCGGCGATCGCCGACCCGCACCTCAGGCTCGAACGGCTCCTGCTCGCGCTCTGGCGCGACCTGCCGCGCGCCACCCACGGTTTCGCCAACAACGTGATGCAGGCGCTCTCGAGCAGCGATCAGGGCGAGCCCTACGACCCTCGCCTGCGCCGCCTGTTCCAGGGCCGCGTCGCCGGCTGGATCGCGGGGTCGCTCGGCGTGCCGGCGGCCGACGGCCGCGTGATCGCCGGTGTCGCGCTGATGGCGTTCGACGGCTTCGCGATGAACGCGCGGCTGGCCGGCGGCATCCGCTGCGACGCGAAGACGGCACGGCTGGTCGCGGGGCTGCTCACCGGCGCGGCTGCAGCGGCCGCCGGCTGAGCGACAGCGACAACGTCCGGCAGGCCGGCGTCGCCGGCGTACGCGATCTACTGCAGCTCGACCCCCGCCTTCTTCACCAGCTGCGCGTACTTCGCCAGCTCGCTGCGAAAGAACGGCATCGCCTTGTCCGCCGCCCCGACCGAGATGACGTTGCCCTGCCTGGCCATCGCGTCCTTCACCTCGGCATCGGCGAACGCGGCCACGACCGCGTCGTGCGCGCGCTGCACTTCGACGGCGGGCAGGCCCTTCGGCCCGATCACCGCGAACCACGCCTCGACGACGTAGTTCGGCACGCCCTGCTCGACGAAGGTCGGGATCTCCGGCGCCGCCGCGGCGCGCTGCGCCGTCGCCATGCCGATCGCGCGCAGCGTGCCCGCCTTCAGATGCGCCTGCACGCTCGGCAGCGCGGCGGTCGCGAAGTCGACCTGGCCACCGAGCAGGTCGTTGATCATCGGGCCGACGCCCTTGTACGGGATGTGTCGCGCGGTCGTCTTCGTCTCGTCGAGGAACTGCGCGGCGGCGAGATGGAGGATCGTGCCGTTGCCGCCCGAGGCGTACGTCATGTCGCCGGCGCGGTTCTTGAGCAAGGCGATGAACTCCTTGGCGTTGGTCGCCGGCACCCTGGCGTTGACGACGAGGACGACCGGCGTGTAGCCGACGACTGCGATCGGAGTGAAATCGCCCGG
Organism: Burkholderiales bacterium; assembly: GCA_038236565.1. Taxonomy (GTDB): domain Bacteria; phylum Pseudomonadota; class Gammaproteobacteria; order Burkholderiales; family Burkholderiaceae_C; genus Schlegelella_A. The sequence goes on from JBBRZP010000004.1 coordinate 35,691, forward strand.
CATGTCGAACGACAGGCTCTTCATCACGCTCGGGAAGATGACGACGTTGTTGGAGACGATGCTGAGCGTCTGGCCATCGGGCGCCGAGCGTGCCAGCGCCTGCAATCCGACGATGCCGCCGGCGCCCGGCTGGTTGTCGATGATCACCGGCCGGCCGAGCGCCTTCGCGAGCGCGCCTTGCGCCGCACGCGTGATCGTGTCGACGCCCGAGCCGGTGGCGTTCGGCAGGATGAAGCGCACCGGCTTGTCCGACTGCGCGAAGGCCGGCAGCGCGAGGCCGGCGGCGAGGCCGCCGAGGAGGATGCGGCGCGTGATCCTGAAATCGTGGGCCATGATCGTGTCTCCGATGTTCTTGTTGAGGATGCAATCGTGTCAGGCGACGACGCCGTGCGCGCGAAACGTCTCGATTTCGGCGCTGCCGTAGCCGAGACCGGCGAGCAGCTCCTCGGTGTGCGCACCGACGCGCGGCGGCTGCAGACGCACGCCGAGCCGCTGGCCGTGCATCGTGATCGGCAAGAGCGTCGTCTTCACCGTGCGGCAGGCCTGGTCTCCGTCGGGCAGCTCGATGTCGGCGAGGCCGCCGGTCGCGAGCAGGTGCGGGTCGTCGTAGAGATCTTCCGGCCGGCGGATCGGCGCGTACGGCAGCCCCGAGCGCTCGAAGAGATCGGTGAGCTCGGCGGCGCTGCGGTGGGCAAGCCGCTCGCGCAGAGTCGCCAGCAGCTGCGGCCGCACGCGCACGCGGTCGTTGTTGGTCTTCAGCGTCGGATCGGCCTTGAGGTCGTGCAGGTCGAGCACGTCGCAGAAGGTCTGCCACTGCGCATCGCTCACCGCGCAGAGGAAGATCTGCTCGCCGTCCTTCACGGTGAAGACGTCGTAGACCGCCCACGGGTTGTCGCGTGCCGGCATCGGCGCCGGGTGCTTGCCGGTCATCGCGAACTGCAGCATGTGCTGGCCCATCAGGAAGACGTTGTTCTCGTAGAGCGCCGATTGCACCTCCATGCCCTTGCCGGTGATGCCGCGCTGGATCAGCGCGCCGAGCGTGCCGATGGCGCCGAACATGCCGCCCATGATGTCGTTCACGCTCGTGCCGGCGCGCAGCGGATCGCCGGGACGGCCGGTCATGTAGGCCAGCCCGCCCATCATCTGCACGACCTCGTCGAGCGCGGTGCGGTTCTCGTACGGCCCGGGCAGGAAGCCCTTGTGGCTGACGTAGATGAGGCGCTCGTTCACGGCCGAGAGGCTGGCGTAGTCGAGCCCGAACTTCTTCAGCACGCCGAGCTTGAAGTTCTCGACGACGACGTCGGCCGAGGCCGCGAGCCGACGCGCGATCTCCGCTCCCTCGGCACGCTTGAGGTCGATGCCGATGCTCTTCTTGTTGCGGTTGAACATCGGGAAGAAGCCCGCGCCAGCGCCGAGCAGCCGGCGCGTGCCTTCGCCGTCGATCGGCTCGGCCTTGATGACCTCGGCGCCCATGTCGGCGAGCACCATCGCGCAGGTCGGGCCCATCACCATGTGCGTGAACTCGACGACGCGCAGGCCGCTCAGCGGCTGCGGCGCGGTGCTCATGCGGCCGCTTTCATCATCTTCGGCACGCCCATGCTCCGGAACAGGTAGGCCACGTCCTCGGTCGCGACGTTGCCGCTCGCCCCCGGCGCGTGCGGGCAGCCGCCGATGCCGCCGGTGCATGCGTCGAAACGGCGCACGCCGGCCTGCCATGCGGCATAGACGTTGGCGAGGCCGAGGCCGCGCGTGTCGTGGAAGTGACCGGAGGCGAGGCGATCGCCAGCGACGGCGAAGCAGCGCGCGACGAGGCGCGACACCTGCAGCGGATCGGCGTAGCCGACGGAGTCGGCGAGGCCGACGCGGTCGGCGCCGGCGTCGAGCACGGCCTGCAGCAATCGCAGCACCTCGGACTCGTCGACCGCGCCCTGGATCGTGCAGCCGAACGCCGTGCTCAGGCCCACCTCGAGCAGGCAGCGCGATCCGCTCGCATCGCGCAGCTCGCGGATGCGCGCGATCTCCTCGACGACCGCGTCGGGAGCCTTGCGCAGGTTGGCGAGGCTGTGCGCATGGCTCGCCGACAGCGGCAGGAGCATCAGGTCACAGCCCGAGTCGAGCGCGGCCTGCGCGCCCTTCAGGTTCGGCACCAGCACCGAGGTGACGAGCCCGGGAGGCGTGCGCGCGACCTCGACCAGCGCCGCGGTGTCGGCGAGCTGCGGCAGCAGCCGCGCCGGCACGAACGAGCCGACTTCGATCTCGCGGAGGCCGGCCGCGTGGGCGGCACGCAGCCATTCGATCTTCGGCTCGGTCGGCAGCGTGCGGGCGATGCTTTGCAGGCCGTCGCGCAGGCCCACTTCGCGCACGACGACGGGAAGTGATGTGTTCACACGCGGACTGTAGGCATGGCTGGGAATTCTGGGCCCATCCCGGCGGGCCACAGTTCCCGTCGCCGTGAACCTTGGGTGAGACGCGCGTGATGGGACCTTTCTACGATTCGGCCGACGGGCTCGTAGAACGCGCTGCCAGCCTTCCAAGGCAGCGCGGCGGTTACCCGAACTCGCACCACCTCACTCAGGAGCGCTCATGATGTCCACCTCGACCGAAGCCATTTCAAGCCATGGCAAGAAGGCGGCCATAGCCGCTGCCTGCACCTTGTGCGCCATGACAATTGGGCTGCCCAGCCACGCCGCCACGGTGGCCGTGACGGTGAACGTGCAGAACCTGGCGCCCGGCAACAGCGTCTCCTTCGCGCCGCTCCGGTTCGGCTTCAACAACGGCACTTTCGATGCGTTCAACTTCGGCCAGGCGGCAACCGCTCCCATCATCTCGGTGGCCGAGGGCGGCAGCGGCAGTGCCTGGCTTCCGGCCTTCGCTGCGGCAGACCCCATGGCCGTCATCGGCTCCCTCGCGGCGCCCACCGGTGCGCTGCTGCCCGGGGGCAGCGCCAGCACCACGGTCATCGTCGACAGCGCAGTCAACCCCTTCTTCACCTTCGCCTCGATGGTGGTGCCGAGCAATGACTTTTTCATCGGCAACGATTCGCCCACGCGCTTTCGGGTGTTGGACGCTGCAGGCAACCTGCTCATCAACGCCATCGGCCAGAAGTCCACCGACATCTGGGACGCGGGCAGCGAAGCCTTCAACCCGCTGAACGCGGCGTTCTTGGCGATCGGCAACAACGACCTGCGCACGCCGCAGAACGGCGTCGTGAACTTCAACTTTGCCGAGCTCGCCGGCTTCGACGGGCTGACCACGGCAGCGTCGTATGTCTTCAGCAGCGGCCTGTCGGCGACCTCCGACATCTACCGCATCAGCTTCTCGGTGGCGGCCGTGCCCGAGCCAGAGACCTATGCCTTGATGGGCGGTGGGCTGCTGGCGTTGCGCTGGCTGGCGCGCCGTCGCAAGGCCACGGAGGGTGGGAACGGCGGCCGCGCGACCGCTTGATCGATCGCCAGCCGCCGCCGCAATTGGGCACGCCCGGCGAAGCGGGCTCGCTGTAAGAACGCGGGCGCCGGCCCGACCGCATGGAGATGCATCAGGATCTTCTGCTGGTCGAAGACGACGACGCCGTTGCCGACGCGGTGACGCTGCACATGAACGAAGCCGGCTACCGAGTGCACCGCGAAGCCTGCGGCCTGCGCGCCATGCAAGCCATCGACCGGCGCGCCTGGGATTTGGTGCTGCTGGACCTGATGCTGCCCGGCGCCGACGGCTGGGACGTGTGCCGCCACCTGCGTGCACGCCACGCCCACGTGCCCATCATCATGCTCACGGCGCGCAGTGCCGAAGCGCATCGCGTGCTGGGGCTGGAGTTGGGCGCCGACGACTACCTGGCCAAGCCGTTCTCGATGCTGGAGCTCGCGGCCCGCGTGCGCGCCTTGTTGCGCCGTGTGGAGCAGTTGCGCAAGCCTGGCCTTGTGTCTGCAGAAATGCGCTTTGCCGACTTCGTGCTCGACCCCCTGCGACGGCAACTGATTCGCGCCGGCCAGCCCTTGGCGCTGACGCTGCGCGAGTTCGATCTGTTGTATTTCCTGGCGCGTCACCCGGGCGAAATCTTCAGCCGCGCGCAGCTGTTGCAGCGGGTCTGGGGAGCCAGTTTCGACGGCTATGAACACACCGTGAACTCGCACATCAACCGTCTGCGCAGCAAGATCGAGGCCGAGACCTTGAACCCGCGCCTGATCGAAACCGTGTGGGGCCTGGGTTACCGCTTCAACGCCAATTCCAGCCTGTCCCCGAATCCGAAACCGGGCCCACACCCGATCCCGCAAGACAAGATTCGCGGCGCCGCATGAAAGCCAGCTTCGCGCGCCGCTTGGTGCTCGCGTTGCTGCTGCTGCTGTTGGGCTTCGGGGCTTTCGTGGCCGCGCTGGGCCGCCAGGTGGCGTTGACGCAGGAACACGAAGCGCTGCAGCGCTTGTCGCACGGCCTGGCGCGCCATATCGTGGGCCATTGGCCCGAGGTCACGGCCACTGGAGCCACAGCGCAGCAGGGCCGCGACGAGCTTTTGCGCATGCTGATGGGCGTGAACCCCGGCGTGCAGGTCTACCTGCTGGACGCCGACGGCGTCGTGGTGCAGTACATCGGCGAACCCGGCATGGTGCGCCAGCACCGGGTCGACATCGACGCCGTCCGCAGTTTCCTGGCCGGCGGGCCTTTGCCGCTGTACGGCACAGACCCCATGGGCGGCGCCGCGCGGATCTTCAGCGCCGCCATGTTCCCGCCCCAGCCCGGCGACGGCCGGCCACCTGGTTATCTGTACGTGGTCCTGGACGGCCCGGCCCGGGCTCTGGCTAGTGCCGATGCCAGCCTGCAGCCAGCTTGGCGTGGCGCCTTGTGGGCCGTGCTGGCGGGCTTGCTGGCGACCGCAGGCGTCGGCGCGTTGGTGTTCTTTCGCTTGAGCCTGCCCTTGAACCGCCTGGCCAGGCGCATCCACTGCTTCGGGCTGACAGCCACCGGCACGCCGGAAACGCTGGCCCTGCCGCCGGGCCAGGACGAAGTGACGGCCATCGCGCAGACCTTCGACGCCCTGGTGAAGCGCGTGGCCACGCAGATGCAGGCCTTCGACGCGCAGGCGGCAGCGCACCGCGACGTCATCGCCAATGTTGCGCATGACCTGCGCACACCACTGACGGCCTTGCATGGCCATCTCGAAGCGTTGGGCCGGGGCGGTCCCGGCGCGGACATGCACGGCCGTCTGGTGGCGGTGGCGCTGGCGCAAAGCAACAAGGTGCGACGCTTGTCGCAGCAGTTGTTCGAGCTGGCGACCTTGCAGTCCAGTGGCGATGTGCTGCACCGCGAACACTTTCGACTGGACGAACTGGTCAGCGACACGGTGCAAAAGTTCGAGCTTGCCGCGCCCCAGCCCGGCGTGGCGCTGGCAGGGGAAAGCTGCGGGCCGATCACCGTCAACGGCGACTTGCACCTGATCGAACGCGCGTTGACCAACCTCATCGACAACGCCGTCCGCCATGCCGGCGGCACAGCACCGGTGCGCGTGAGCCTGCAGCGCCAAGGCCCGCATGCCCGCGTGGTGGTGGAAGACCAAGGGCCGGGGTTGCCTGCTGAGCTGGCGCGCCGGCTGGAGGCGGACGAAGACGTGCGCGAGCCGCCGCTGCCGCGCCCGGGGGGTGGCCTGGGCGGCCTGGGCTTGGCGATTGCGCAGCGCATCACCGCGCTGCATGGCGGGCGCTTGCACACGCTGCCGACAACTGACGGTGGCACGCGTCTGGTGATGGCTTTGCCGCTGGGCGGGTCTGCGGGATGAATCGGTAGATGATTCGGTCGGAGACTCGAGCCGAGTCGCTCGAAGGGGGCATCACGGTACTGGCGAAGTCACGATCATGTTCGGTCGTCATGTTGCTTCGCCGACCCGGACTTCGCGAACCACTCACTACACTGCGCTGAGCCGCCATGCACATCGAAGCCCTCCGCCACCGTCTGCGCGCCCTCGGCGCGCGGCCCGTGCACGAGGAGCGCGTGCTGCGCCAGTGGTCGCGGGCGGAATCACAGGCGCACGGTCCGCGGCGACCGGAGGATTTCCTGCCGCTCGCGCTGCGCAGCGCGATGCCAGCCCTCGACGCCGAGCTGCGAGCGCTGGCCGTGCTGCGCTCCGAGCATCCCGCCGCCGACGGCTCGCGACGCCTCCTCGTCGGTCTCGCCGACGGCCGCACCGTCGAGTCGGTGCTGCTGCCGCGCGGGGGCCTCTGCGTGTCGAGCCAGGTCGGGTGCGCCGTCGGCTGCGTGTTCTGCATGACCGGCATCGGCGGCCTCGAGCGCCAGCTCGGCAGCGCGGAGATCGTCGCTCAGGTAGCGCTCGCACGGAGCCTGCGCGCGGTGACCAAAGTGGTCTTCATGGGCATGGGCGAGCCGGCGCACAACCTCGACGCCGTGCTCGATGCGATCGACCTGCTCGGCACCGGCGGCGGCATCGGCCACAAGCAGCTGGTCGTGTCGACGGTGGGCGATCGGCGCTTGTTCGAACGGCTGGGTGAGGGACGTGTGAAGCCGGCGTTGGCGTTGTCACTGCACAGCACGGATGCGGCGCTGCGGGCACGACTGCTGCCACGGGCGCCGCTGATCGCGCCTGAGGAACTGGTTGCGCTGGGCGATGACTACGCGCGCGCCACCGGCTATCCGATGCAGGTGCAGTGGACGCTGATCGATGGGATCAACGACACGGACGAGGAGATCGAGGGACTCGTGCGACTCCTCGCGGGCACACACGCGGTGCTGAACCTGATTCCGTACAACGCTGTCGACGGGCTGGCCCTCGAGCGACCCGATGAAGAGCGGTCACGAGCCATGGCGCGCGAGTTGCACGGGCGCGGCGTGCTCACCAAGCTGCGCCAGTCGGCGGGGCAGGACGTGCAGGCCGGATGCGGGCAACTGCGCGCGCGCCACGCACGCAGCGACCGGCGTCGCATCGAGATCGTCGCGGCCTGACAGGCCGGATGTGAAGTCGTCAGAAGCTGACGTGCGCCCAGGTGCCGCGCACGGCCCGGGCGAGGCTGTAGACCGTCAACGCCGACGTCTTGGGATTGCCCGGCAGCGCGAGGTTTTCCATCTGGAGCTCCAGTCGCCCGAAGGCGCCCCAGGCTTGCAGCCGGTGGACATTGCTCGCGACGTCCGGATCGGCGATCAGCTGGACTTCGGTGCGATCGAGCCCGAGGCCGGCCAGGGCGACCGTCGCGGCCACGTTGGCGTTTTTCGGGAAAGCCATCGCCGCCTCGCGCGCGCTGCCCTCGAACACGACGCACGGCACCTCGAGTCGCGAGAGTTCGCAGATGCGCTCCGCAAGCGTTCCGGCCCAGCTGCGCGGCGGTTTGCGGCCGGTGTAGAGCACGCGGTCCAGGCCGCCGATGCGCGCGGCATCGAGTGCATCGAGCGCGCCGACGGCACCCGAGATGAGCTGCACCCGCGCCTGGCCGCGCGTCGCGGCGTCTTCCAGGCGCTCGAGCAGGCCAGGTTCGGCCAGCGCGCCGACGGACGCCACCACGCAAGGGATGCCGGACTCCAGTGCAGGGATGACATGCGACTCGATCGCGGCGTGGCCGGCGCACTCGGCCAGCAGGTCGGGTCGGTGCCCGGGCGACCCGCCGATCGCGTCCAGCACGAGCGCGTGAGGCGCCAGCCGGGCCGCGATGCTGCGCACGCGCTCGATCGACTGCGACGTCGTCACGATCTGCGTGATCCGCAGGTGCACATCGGCTTGCAACACCCGCGCGAGCTCCTGGCCGATGGCCCCGAAGCCGACGAGTGCCAGCTCGAACGTCGCCATGAAGCCGACCTGCGGTGCGCGGACCGGTCTACCCGCCGGTGGCCGATTCGGCGACCGCAGCGTCCACGCTGACGCGAAAGCCCCGCGCGTCAGTCTTCACGCCGGGCTTGTAATTCACGATGCGCTCGGACGAGACGTGGATGCCGAGCAGGCGCGTCACCTCCGTCGGCGACGTCGTGAACGCGTGCCACACGCCGGAATGCAGCTCCACCGTGTCGCCCTTGTGCAGCTCGACGGTCTGCACGCCGTCGGCTTCGATCGTGAATGCGGCGGAGCCGTCGAGCACGATCAGGTACTCGATGTAGGGGTGGCAGTGATACGGCACGTCGTAACCGGGCTGGCAGGTCTGCAGCGCGGCACGGATGGGCGTGCTGCCCGACGCGTCGCCCACGAGCACGCGCAGGTCGCTCTGCGGACCGTAGGACACCAGTTCCGCGTCCGCGATGCGCGTGACCTTGAATGCGCTCATGCTCGCCTCGCCTTCTGTTTGTCGGTGCGGCCGGCCCTAGCGGACCAGCTTCCATTCGCCGTTGTCCACCTTCACGAGCACGCGAGCGCGCTTGTCGACTCCGTAGTGGTCGCTGGGACTCATGTTGTAGATCGCGTGCGTGCCCTTCACGTCCTTGCCGGCTTCGATGGCGTCGCGCAGGGCATCGCGAAAGGCCTGCGTGCCCGGCTTCGCCGTCTTCGAAGCGACGGGAAGCGCGGTCTGGATGATGACGCCGGAGTCCCACGCGTAGGCGGCGAATGCGTTGCGGCTGCCTGCCCCATATGCCTCTTCGTACTGCTTCAGGAACTGCAGGCCGGACGCCTTCAGCGGGTCGTTCGCGGCCAGCTGCTCGGCGACGACGACCGGGCCGGTGGGCGCGATCACACCCTCCGCACTCTTGCCGCCGAGGCGGATGAAGTCGGGGTTCACGACGCCATGCGTGTGATAGATCTGCTTGCGGTAGCCGCGGTCCACCGCTGCGAGCTGCGGCAGATCGGCCGGCGTGCCCGATGCGCCCACGAAGATCGCGTCCGGGTTCGACGCCAGCACCTTGAGCACCTGCCCGGTGACCGACGTGTCGGCGCGCGCGTAGCGCTCGTTCGAGGTGACGTCCAGGCCCGCCGCGCCGCCGCTGCTCTTCATGGCGTTGTAGTTCGCGTCGCCCCACGAGTCCGCGAAACCGATGTAGCCGACGGTCTTCACCTTGTTGGCCTGCATGTGCTCGACGACCGCACTGACCATCAGCGGGATCGGCTGCGGGACGGCGAACAGGTAGGTCTGCTTCGTCGCGTCGATCGGGATCGGGCACAGGGCGATGAACGGGATGCGCGCCTCGTTCGCGACTGCACCTTGTGCCAGCGCCACCGGCACGGTGCTCGAGCCGATGATCACGTCGGCCTTGTCTTCCAACGCGAACCGGCGCGCATTCTTCGCGCCCACCGTCGGGTCGCTCGTGTCGTCGAGCACCACGTAGCGGACGGCCTCGCCGCCGATCGTCTTGGGCAGGAGCGCGATCGCCTTCGACACATGAACGCCGAGAGAAGCACCCGGTCCGGTCGCGCTGACCGACACTCCGACCACCACTTCAGCGCACACCGCGCCCGACGCCAGTGCCAGCACCAGACCCAACAATCTTCTCGTCATGCGAACTCCGTTCGAGGATGTGCCTCTGTGACCGCCCGTAGCATACTACGCTAGAATACTAGACGTCGACGCGAGACAGGCTCGACGTCGACACCAGGACGATCCATGTCGCTTCAGCTGGAAGGGAAGACAGCGTTGATCACCGGGGCCGCGAGCGGAATCGGACGGGCGGTTGCCGCGCGCTTCCTGTCGGAAGGCGCGAACGTCGTGGCTTTCGATCGCGTGGTGTCGAGCCCGGGAAGCGACTTGCAGTCGGGCTCCTGCGACAGCATCGTCGGCGACGTGCGGTCCGCCGACGACAACCGGCGCGCCGTCGAGCTGGCGCTGAGCCGATTCGGCCGGCTCGACGTCTTCGTCGGCAACGCGGGGCTCTACGACAACCGGCGCGCCCTGCGCACGTTCTCGGGGCACGAGCTCGACGCTGCGTTCGACGAGATCTTCGGCGTCAACGTCAAAGGCTATCTGCTCGGCGCGCTCGCTGCTGCCGACGCGCTCGCCAAGGCGCGCGGCTGCATCCTCTTCACGAGCTCCGTCTCTGGCATCCATGCCGGCTTCGGCGGCCCGCTCTACGTCGCCGCCAAGCATGCGGTCAACGGGCTGACGAAGCAGCTGGCGCTGGAGCTGGCCCCCGACATCCGCGTCAACGCCGTCGCGCCGGGCTATGTGCCGACAGGGCTGCGCGGCCTCGACAGCCTCGGCCAAGGGGCGAGCGCCACCGGGCCCGCGCCGAGCCAGGTTCCGCTGCAGATCCTCCCGAGCGCCAACGACTTCGCCGGCGCCTACGTCTTCCTGGCGTCGGATGCGTGCTCTCGCACCGCCACCGGCACCGTCCTCGCGCTCGACGGCGGTGCGGCCCTGCGCGGACCGCGCGCTTGACCCGCACACCACGTTCGACAAGGAGCCGCATGTCCGACACGGAGAAGCCCGCGACGGGCGCCAGCCCCTACAGGACGCCGCTGCCTCCCCTCGTGAGCGCAAGTGCCCGGATCGCCTCGTTCGCCGCCGGGGATGTCATGGCTCCGGACGGCTCGGCCATCGACCGCAGGCTCTTCGTCGACGAGGGCGTGTACCGGCTGGAGCAGGAGCGCATCTTCGCCAAGTGCTGGCTCTACCTCGGGCACGAGGGCGCGTTGCCCGAGAAGCAGTCGTTCTTCACGACGACGATGGGCGAGGACCCGGTGATCGTCGTGCGCGACAAGACAGGCCGCCTGCGCGCCTTCCTCAACAGCTGCAGCCACCGCGGCGCCAAGGTCTGCCGGGTCGATTCCGGGACGGCCCGGTTCTTCAAGTGCCCGTACCACGCGTGGACCTTCAGCACCGAGGGCGAGCTCATCGCCGTGCCGCGGATCAACGACGTCTACGGAGAAAGCCTCGACCGCAGCCAGCACGGGCTGCGCGAAGTGCCGCACGTCGACACCTTCGGTGGAATGATCTTCGCGAGCTGGGACCCGGACGCGCCGACGCTGCGCGAGTACCTCGGCGACATGGCCTTCTACCTCGAGCTCATGCTCTCGCGCATGGAGGGCGGCACCGAGGCCATCGGCGGCGTCCACAAGTGGACGATCGGGGTCAACTGGAAGATCCCTGCCGAGAACTTCGCCGGCGATCACTACCACGTGCCCTCGACGCATGGCGCCGGCATCGACATGGGTTTTCGCAGCCAGCTCACGAACAACGGCTACTGCATCCAGACCGGCAACGGCCACTCCATCGGCAGCGAGCGGGGCGGCGCGCAGCAGGGCACGGCGGTGCAGACCGAATACGACGGCTTCATGAAGCAGATGCGTTCGGAGCTGGTCGGGAAGTACGGCGAGGCGGCCGAGGCGTTCGTGCCGATCGGGGTCGGCACGATCTTTCCGAACATGTCGTTCCTCGACAGCGCCCGATTCCGCGCGTTCCGGGTGTGGCACCCGAGAGGTGTCGACCGGATCGAGGTGCATTCCTGGTGCATCGTCGACAAGGCGCTGCCGCCCGAGCTCAAGGCGGCGGTCCGGCGCCAGTACTCGCTCGCCTTCGGGCCGGGCGGCATCTTCGAGCAGGACGACGGCGACATCTGGCAGAGCGTTCAGGACGCGTTGCGCGGCCACGTCGGCCGGCAAGGCAAGTTCCACTATCGCATGGGCCTCGGCCGCGAAGCGCCGACCGCCGAGCGCTACGGGCCGCCCTTCCCCGGCAGCTGCAGCGACATGCTGATGACCGAAGCCAATCAGCGCGCGTTCTACCGGCACTACGCCACCGTGATGGCCGACCCGGCGCCATGACCATCGACGCGTCGACCGTCGCGCTCTGGCAGGAGCTGGAAGCGTTCTACCGGCGCGAGGTCCTGCTGCTGCAGGACCGGCGCTACCGCGACTGGCTCGAGACGATGGACCCGGCGATCTCCTACCGCGTGCCCGTCACCACGTCCACGCTGGAAGGTTTCGTCACGCGCGAAGACGAGCTCGGCTACTACGACGAGGACCTCGAGCTGCTGAAGGCACGCGTCGCCAAGCTCGAGAGCAAGCAGTCCTGGGTCGAGCAGCCGCCGTCGCGCCTGCGCTACTTCGTGCAGATCGTCGACGCGCACCGCGACGATGGCACCGTGATCGCCCGCAGCAACTTGCTGCTGCTGCAATACCGGTGGAACATGGAGCAGCAATTCAGCGGCGGACGGACCGACGAGCTCGTGTCCGTCGATGGCGGCTTCAGGCTGCGCAAGCGCCGGGTCGTGCTCGATCGGCAGGCGCTCGGCGAGCAAGGCCTGAGCGTCTTTTTCTAGGGTCGTCGTCATGCTCGCGGCCGCGACCGTCCATTTCCCCTACATGACCGGCTGGCCGGAGCGCGCGTCGAGCGAGCATCGCGCGGCGACGACGGCCGGCTTCGCACAGCTGGGCCGGGCATTCGCCGACGCCGGCATCGAGACGATCGTCGTGTTCACGAGCGAGCACATCGTCAATCTGCAGCCGCGACTCGCGCCGGCGTTCCTGCTCGGCGTGGGCGACAGCCACGCCGCGTTTCCCGAGCCGCAGTTCAAGCTCGCGCCCGTGACGCGACGCGGCGATCCGGAACTCGCCGATTCCCTCGTGCGCGCGCTCTACGACGCGGGCTTCGACCCGGCCCACTCCAGCGAGCTGCGACTGGACCACGGCACCACGCTGCCCCTGGCGCAGCTCGGGATCGCCGACGACGTCAGGGTCGTGCCGATCATCATCAACAGCATCTTTGCTCCGTTGCCGACGCTCGGGCGCTGCCGTGCGCTCGGCGCCGCCGTCGCCGCGGCGCTGGCCCGGTCGACGCTCGGCCGCCGCGTCGCGCTGCTCGCGACTGGCGGGATCTCGCACACGGTCGGGGCACCGGGCATGGAGCGCAACGATCCCGGCTTCGATGCCGCATTCCTCGGCGCGCTCGGCGCTGGCGATCTCGAGCGCGCCTGCGGCTATCCCGATTCGGTGCTCGACGCATGCGGCAACGGAACGCACGAGATCCGCAACTGGGTCGCGGTCGCCGGGGCGATGCATCCAGCGCGGCCGAGGGTCGTCACCGACATCGCGTATGCGCCAGGTTGGGACAGCGGCGTGCACCAGCTTCTCTGGAACGCGGCATGAGCGCGGCGACCCTCACGCAGTTCCTGATCGACATCACCCGCGGGCATCGCCGGGACGCGTTCGCGGCCGACCCCGCGGTCGTGCTGGCGACCTCGATGCTCGACCCACCGACGCGGGCCGCCGTTCTCGATCAGGACGTCGCCGCGCTGTGGCTGGCCGGTGCGCATCCGATGGCGCTGATGTACTTCGCCCGCGCCAGCGGCTGGGACAACGGCCGCTACTACCGCTGCATCTCGGACGCGGAGCTCAGGAGAGTCGGTTCAGCCGCGGCTGCTCCGTCAGATGGACCCGAGCCATCGCGAACGCATCGATCGAGCGCTCCACATGCTCCGTGATCACGCGCCGGGCGGCCTCGCAGTCGTGTCGTTCGAGCGCGTCGACGAGCTCGGCGTGCTCGCGCACGACCTTGTCGTTGCGCATCGAGGCCACCTGCGTGCCGCTCGCGATCAGGTACATCTTGCCGCGCACGCTCAAGAGCTCGCGACGGATCTGGAGCAATCCGGCCATCTCGGCCATCCGGATGTGGAATGCCTCGTCGATGCCGTACATGTCTTCCTGGCTGCGCCCCTTGCCCTTGAGGATGGCGCGCAGCTCGCGGATATGGGCAGGCGTGGCGGTCTGGCACAGGCGGCCGACGACGAGCTGCTCGAGCGCCGCCCGCAACAGGCGGATCTCGCTGATCGCGGCCTCGTCGAGCTCGACGAGACGGTATCCGCGCTTCGGCACGATCTCCACGACACCGTCGCGAAACAGGTTCAGGAGCGCTTCACGCACCGGCGTGCGGGACACGCCGAGCGATTCCGCGAGCGAGCTCTCGGAGAACAGCTGGCCGCGCGGAATCTTGCCGTCGCGGATGGCACGCCGGATCGTGTCGTAGCCCTGCTGGGCCAGGCTCTCCGGGCGAACCAGGCTGGGGATCGAGGACATGGACGATTCGGGACCGCAGCGCCCCAGCCGGACAGCGGCTGGTTGTATGGAACATTCTAGGTTCGGGGCATCGCGATGGATCTCGGCCTGAACGGCAGGGTGGCGCTCGTCACCGGGGCGTCGCGCGGGCTCGGCCGCGCCACGGCGGACGCGCTGGCCGCGGAGGGCGCCCGGATCGTGGCGGTGGCACGGCCGAGCGCCGAGCTGGCCGAGCTGGCGTCGATGCATCCGGATCGTTGCGTGGCGCTCGAAGGCGATCTGCTCGATCCGGACGTGCCGCGACGCGCCGTCGATGCCGCGCTGAGCCGCTTCGGCAGACTCGACATCGTCGTGGTCAACACGCCCGGCCCGCGCCCTTTACTGCCGTTCGATGCGAGCGAGGCAGACTTCGCTGCCGCCTTCGCCTCGACCTTCTATCCGGCCGTGCGGCTGATCAACGCCGCGCGGGTGCCGATGTGCGAGCGCGGCTGGGGGCGCATCGTCATCGTCTCGTCGACCAGCGTGAAGGCGCCCAAGCCGTTCCTGTGCCTGTCGGCCGCCGCCCGCAGCGCCCTGTGGGCGTGGGCGAAGAGCGCCGCTCCCGCACTCGCTGAACAGGGCGTCACGATCAACGCCGTGTTCGCCGGCCCGCACGACACCGCGCGCGCCCGAGAGCTCGGCGTGAAGGACCGCGTCGTGGGCCGACCCGATGACTTCGGCCGCTTCGTCACCTCGATGTGCGGCGACGCCACGCGCTTCGTCACTGGCGCCGGCTGGCTCGTCGACGGCGGCGAGCTGACGGGCCTGTGATCGCGACGACCCGACTCCACGTCTTGCGCCAGGGCCGGGGACCGACGCTCCTGCTCCTGCACGGCATCGGCGCCAGCGCCACGGCGTGGTCGAAGCAGATGGAACGCCTGGGCAGCGACTTCACCTGCCTCGCGCCGGACCTGCCCGGCTACGGCGAGTCGCCCGACGCGCCGACAGCGGGCCTCGACGCCATCGTGGCCGAGGTCGCCGAGGTGCTGGACGGGCAGCCCGCCCACGTGCTCGGCGTGTCGTTCGGCGCCCTGACGGCGCTCGCGCTCGCCCGCCACCGGCCGGAGCTCGTCACGTCGCTCGTCCTCGCAGACGCCACGCTCGGCAGGGCCTCGCTGCCGCTGGACGAGCGCGCGCGCTGGCTGCGCCATCGCGAGAGGCTGGCGAACGATCTGGCGACGCGCAGCGTCGAGCGCGCCGGCGAGATCGCCGGTCGGCATGCGACTGCGGAGATCATCGAGGAGATCGCCCGACACATGCGGCGGGCGCGTCCCTCCGGCTACATGGCCGTCGCGCGGGCGATCGCCGAGACCGATGCGCGGACATGGCTGAAAGACATCGTCCAGCCGACGCTCCTGCTGTGCGGAGAGGACGATCGCGTGACGGGAATGGAGGTCTCGCAGACCCTGCTGGACCAGCTTCCGAATGCCCGGCTGGCCGTCATTTCGGGAGCGGGGCACGCGCCGCATATCGAACAGGCGGATCGCTTCACACGGGCGGTGCGAGAGTTCCTCGGGGTCACGGCGAAAGAGTAGGGCTGATTCGGCCCATGGAACACCCACACTTGGCCAGCATCCGGCACAAGAGCCCGCAGTTCCTCGTCGCCGGGCTGAACGTTCTCGTAGTCGAGTAGGACATGGGTGCCAGGCACCGAGGCCCGGGCCGGCGAGATGCGCGCGACTTGCCGCTTGGCCGGGTACTTCACGGCATTGCGGGCCAGCTTGTCCCGGACAGCCGCCTCGACGTCGATGTCGCTGTGGTCCGCTACCTGCAGCAGGTAAAGCAACACATCGGCGACTTCCTCGCCGATGTGCTTCTTGACCGCTGGATCTCGGTGGGCGAGGCGTGATTCATCGGGCGTCATCCACTGAAAAATCTCCGCCAGTTCGGCAGACTCGACCATCAGGGCCGTGGCCAGGTTCTTCGGCGTGTGGAACGACGGCCAGTCTCGCTCGGCTCCGAAGTGGCGCAGCTCAGCCTGCAACTCGGAAAGGTTCATCCCAGCATCTCCATGCTTTTGGCCAATGATCTTGCCATCGCGGGCGGGCAGCATTGACGCTGTCACCGACAGCAGTCAAAGTGATCCGCTACCGATCCATCGCGGCGACCAGCTTGCCGCCATGGACATCCTCGAGGGCTGCGAGGGGAATCCGCAGGTCGGCCAGTGGTGAACGAGGACCTAACTAAGCGTGACGCCCGGGAGCGATTTCATGCAATACAATGAATACACGTATCTACTAACCCTTCCATGGCCACTTCCATCAGACTCGACGCTGAAATCGAACAGCGGCTCGACCATTTGGCGGCCGCGACCGGCCGCACCAAGGCGTACTACCTGCGCGAGCTGGTGACAAACGGCCTGGAGGACCTGGAAGACTTCTATCTGGCCTCGGCCACGATGGAGCGAGTTCGCAAGGGTCAAGAGCTCGTCCACAGCCTCGAAGACGTGGAGCGTCAGCTTGGCTTGGCGGATTGAGCTGACCGCCACGGCGGCCAAGCAGCTCGGCAAGCTCGACCGCAACGAGGCAAGGCGCATCACCACGTTCTTGCGTGAGCGACTGGCGTCCCACGAGGATCCTCGCAGCTTGGGCAAGGCCCTGACCGGCCCGACGCTCGGCACGTTTTGGCGCTATCGGGTCGGCGACTACCGGCTCATCTGCGCCATCGACGACGGCATCCTGCGCATTCTCGTGGTCGAGGTCGGTAATCGGCGAGATGTGTACCGCTGACACCAGGGCTCGAAGAGCAAACGCCACGATCGGTTTCGCCAGCTGAATTCAGCCAGCGCCACACCGTGCTCGGTTCGCAAGAAGCGCAGCACATGGGCTTCGATATGTTGTCATGTCGCTTTCTGCCGCACCAGCATGACTTGAAGTTCACAGCCAACGGCACTTGCATATCGCTTCAGCGTCGTAAGCGACGGAGCATGCTTGCCCGCTGACTCCAGGCGCGAGACCGCGCTCTTGGTTGTGCCCATACGCTCGGCGACCGCGTCTTGAGTCAGGCCGGCACGAGAGCGAGCTTGGAGCATCTGACCAGCGACCTGATATTCCAGCTCCAGTGCGTCGTAGGCTTCGCTGAAGCCCTTGCGTGCACGCGCCTTGGCAATGAATGCCTTCTGATCGTGCGGAACAGGCGTGTACTTCAACTCAACCATCTCGCAGCTCCTTGAGGCGCTTTCGCGCTACCTTCAACTCCCGCTCCGGCGTTTGTTGAGTCTTCTTGATGAAAGCATGCAGCACGGTCACTCGCTTGCCAACAATGAACCAACAATGAAGCAATAGAACGCGCGCCCTATGCCAGATCGCCCATGCGGCCTGAGTTCGAACAGTCCATCGCCGAGTGCACGCGAGTGGGGCAAACGGAGAGCGGGCCCGTACTCGAGCAAAAGGTCAACCAGGCGGGCATAGTCGGCGAGGACATCGACGGGCCACGATTCGATCTCGGCAAGCACCCATCCATGGAAATACTCGACCTCGAACGCCATGACGATGTTATCAAATACGCTAACTTATTGCAAGGCCACGAAGGACTGACGGGCTTGATCAGGCCTTGCGACGCCGAGACGGAACGACGGCGTCGCCCGAGCGCAGCTCGTCGAGGTAGTCCGCCCACCGCTGCAACATTGCTCGACGCTGCTCGATGAACTCGGTTCGGTTGTAGGCGCGGCCAAGGCTGTCACGAACCGAGTGAGCCAATTGCGCCTCGATCACGTCGGGGCTGAAGCCCAGACGCTCGTGAAGCATCGTCCGCGCGGTCGCCCGAAAGCCGTGGCCGGTCACTTCGTCTGCAGCAAAGCCCATCGCTCGCAGCGCCGCGTTGATCGTGTTGTCACTCATCGGCCGGTCATGATGCCGCTCGCCTCGAAACATGAGCTTCCCCTGGCCGGTCAGCGAGTGCAGCTCGCGCAGGACCGTGACGGCCTGCGTTGGCAGCGGCACCAGGTGGGGCGCGCCGTGCACCTTCTCGCGCAGCTCCCGCTTCATTCGCGCCGCCGGCACCGTCCACAGAGCAGCGTCGAGATCGACCTCGCGCCATTCGCCGAACCGTAGCTCGCCGGGTCGAAGCAAGAGCATGGGCGCGAGCTTCAGCGCCGCGCGCACGACGTGCGTCGCCGCATAGCCATCGCAGGTCCGCAGCAGTTGCCCGAAACGCGTTGGATCCGTGATTGCCGGGAAATGCTTCGTAAGCGGTCAATAGACCGCGTCCTTGCGGATCGACTCTCGGCGTGAACAGATGCGGCGTCGCGCGCCGCGGCGCCGGGGATCAGCTCTGGCCGGTGCCGATGGACCAGGGCAGCAGCGCCTC